>SEDG01000288.1 GCA_004295885.1 Pedobacter sp.
CAGATTTTAAATCTGCGAATCTGTGGCTATTAATTAATCATCGGATGAATATAGGCAAGTCGCAAATATTCATCCGATGACTAGATGCTACTCGGTCTCATATCTCACATATCAATACTCACATCTAAACTACAATATTCACAATCTTCCCTTTAACAAAGATGATTTTCTTAGGAGTTTTACCTTCTAAATAACCTTTAACTTGTTCGTTAGCTAAAACAGTTTCAGTTGCTTGCCCTTCATCTAAACTTAAGCTCAAGTTTAAATTCATTTTCATTTTACCATTAATAGATATTGGATAAGCAAATTCTGCTTCCTCTAAATAAGCTGGATTAAATGTTGGATAAGCTGCATTTGATAAATCAGTATTACCTAGTAGCGACCATAATTCTTCACAAATATGTGGTGCATACGGAGAAAGCACAATGACCAAATCCTCTAAAACCTGACGGTTTTTACATCTCAAATCAGTTAATTCGTTAACCGCAATCATAAAGCTAGAAACTGATGTATTGAACGAAAATCGTTCTACATCGTCTTGTACTTTTTTAATGATTTTATGTAAGGCTTTTAATTCTGCTTTTGCCGGAATTGAATCTTCAACGTGAAACACCCATTCTTCATTGTGGAATAAACGCCAAAACTTACGCAAGAATTTAAACACACCTTCAATTCCGTTGGTATTCCAAGGCTTACTTTGCTCTAATGGCCCTAAGAACATCTCGTACATGCGCAAGGTATCTGCACCGTAGGTTTCAATCAAAACATCAGGATTAACCACATTGAATTTTGATTTAGACATTTTTTCTACTTCAACGCCGCAAATGTATTTACCGTTTTCTAGGATGAACTCTGCATCAGCAAATTCTGGTCTAAACTCTTTGAATTTATTGATGTTTAAGATTTCGTTTTCAACAATGTTCACATCAACATGCAAAGCTGATGTTTTATAATTTTTTCTTAATCCGTATGAAACTAAAGTGTTTGTTCCTTTTCCTTCATCATCAACCACACGATAAACAAAGTTACTTCTACCTTGTATCATCCCTTGGTTAATCAACTTTTTGAAAGGCTCTTCTTCGTTAACATAACCTAAATCTTTCAAAAACTTGTTCCAGAAACGACTATATAACAAGTGACCAGTTGCGTGTTCAGAACCGCCAATGTACAGATCAACGTCTTTCCAATAAGCAATTGCATCTTTTGAGGCAAAGTCGCAATCGTTTTGCGCATCCATGTAACGGTACCAATACCAGCTACTACCTGCCCAACCTGGCATGGTAGAAAGTTCGTATTCATATTGTTTTTCGTAACTCCAATCAGTTGCCCTTCCTAAAGGTGGCTCACCACTTTCAGTTGGTAAATATTTATCAATTTCTGGCAACAATAAAGGCAATTCTTCTTCCTTAATAAGGTACGGCAAACCATCTTTAAAGTAAACTGGAATTGGTTCTCCCCAATAACGTTGGCGACCAAAAATCGCATCACGCATACGGTAATTTACTTTTGCTTTCCCTACTCCTTCTCTTTCTAACCAATGATTTAAATAAGAAACTGCTTCTTTATAACCTAAATTGTTTATGAAATCAGAGTTGATGTATTTCCCTTCCTTAGTTGGGTCGGCCTCTACTTCAATATCCTTTTGTCCATCTAATATTTGGATAATTGGCAAATCGAAATGTTTAGCAAACAACCAATCGCGTTGATCGCCACTTGGCACACCCATTACAGCCCCAGTTCCATAACCAGCTAAAACATAATCAGCAATCCAAATTGGCACCAATTCATTATTTACAGGATTAATCACATAACTTCCTGTAAATGCACCAGAAACTGATTTTGTATCCGCCATGCGGTCTAATTCAGATTTCTTTTTAGTTTGAGCAATGTAAGTAGCTATTGATTCCTTTTGAGCCTCAGTTGTTAAAGCTTGAACTAATTCGTGTTCTGGTGCTAAAACGATAAATGAAACTCCGAAGATGGTATCAACACGGGTAGTAAAAACCTCGATGAAATCAGTATTGCGTGTAGCGTCTTGAGTATTGAGATTAGTTGTGTCAATTTTAAAGCGCACACTTGCTCCCACACTTTTACCAATCCAGTTGCGTTGCATTTCTTTAACTGGTTCTGGCCAGTCGATGGTATTTAAACCTTGCAATAGTCGCTCTGCATAAGCAGAAATACGCATGCTCCATTGCATCATTTTTTTCTGCTCAACAGGATAGCCTCCACGCTCAGAAAAACCATCTTTAACTTCATCATTCGCCAAAACAGTTCCCAAAGCAGGGCACCAATTAACAGTGCTTTCCCTTAAATAAGTAAGGCGATATTTTAATAATTCTTCTTGTTTTTGCTCATCAGTAAAGGTAGCCCAATCGCTAGGCATGAAACTTTGCACATCTTCATCACACACAGCCTTAACATCGGCACTGCCACTGGCATTAAATTTTTCTATTAAGGAGGTAATGTCTTCTGCTTTGTCGGTTTCTAAATTGTACCAAGAATTAAACAATTGCATAAAAACCCACTGTGTCCATTTGTAATAACCTGGCTCACTGGTACGAACTTCCCTACTCCAATCAAAAGAAAAACCAATTTGGTCTAACTGGCGACGATAAGTTGCAATGTTTGCTTCAGTTGTAATTGCAGGATGCTGACCCGTTTGAATGGCATATTGTTCTGCTGGCAAACCAAAGGAATCATATCCCATTGGGTGCAATACATTAAAACCCTTTAATCTTTTATATCTAGAGAAAATATCTGAAGCAATGTAACCAAGTGGATGTCCAACGTGCAAACCCGCCCCAGAAGGATAGGGAAACATATCTAAAACATAATATTTTGGTTTTGTAGAATTTGAATCGGCTTTAAACGTTTGATTTTCTGCCCAAAACTTTTGCCAATTTGCCTCTATCTTTTTAAATTGATAATCCATTAATTTCCTCGTTCTTAAATAGTTTGCAAAAATAAGGAAATTAAGCCTGTTTTTTAAGTGATGAACTAAATAAAAAACGCCATCTCCTATTTAGAAGATAGCGTTTATATAAAATCTTAAAAGAATTTATTAACGACTTAAATAATAAGTCTCTGTAATTTTAGGATTTGAGCCTACAACAGTCCCAGTAAATGTGAATTTGTTTTCTGTAATTGTAGTAGCTATGCATTCTAGATCCTTAGAAGAAAAATCTATATAAAATGAATTATCTATGCTCGAACTAAATCTGCCGACAGATCTATTTGTACCTAAACCAAGTTCAACATCGTCATCTTTGTTATCTCTAAAATCGATATAATCTGATGCCGCATAAGTTGTAGAAACTGTTGGAGATGATCCAGTAGTTACATCAATTTTATTTACTTGCCATTTGCCAATCATTTTAGACCTAAGTGGTTTTTCTTCGAAACTTTCTTTTTTACAAGCTGTAAAACTTGCCACAAATAGCAAAACAAGGCTAGATAGTAATAATTGTTTTTTCATAATGGGGGTTTTTATTCTTAATCTACTATCCAAAACGCATCAAATGACATGCCAGTATAATTAATTAGCAAAAAGTTAAATTTTGTTAATATTAAAATCGTTAAGATTTGGTTTCGTTAAATTGCAGGCTATTAAGGCAATTGTGCAAAACAAAACCCTTAAAATTTACGTTTTTGCTTATCTTTCTTTATTTTCGCAGAAACAAAAACACAGATACATGGAAGAATTTGAAGTAAGTGAGGCTTCTAAGAAGACCAAAACCATATACATCTCTACTATTTTTAGTATTGCATTAGTTTTATTGATGTTGGGTATGTTGGGTTTAATTTTAGTTCACGCAAAAAACTTATCCAATTATGTAAAAGAGAACATTGTTTT
>SEDG01000289.1 GCA_004295885.1 Pedobacter sp.
AACCCAAATATTTAAGACGGAGAAAGTGATTACTGGAATTCACGACATTTTCTTTGTTTTCAAAGGACCAAATGGCAATCTCTTCAATTTCGACTGGTGGAAATTTAATTAACAACACAAATGAATATTATTAAAAAACTCATATTTCCCGTTTTAGCGTTAGTCTGCCTTAATGGTTTTTCGCAAACCGCGTATACGGTAAGCAGTCCTGATAAACAAATCGTGTTAAGCTGCGATATCCGCACAAATTCTTATAACATTACCCGCAATGGCGAAGTTGTTTTTCGTCAATCTAAACTTGGTTTAGTAAGAGCCGATGAAGATTTTTCTAAAAACCTAACGGTCGTAAAAGCATCCGCCCCAAAACTTATTGTAGATAACTACAGCATGATTTATTCCAAAAAGAAGAACATTTCTTATCGTGCCGTAGAACGGATTATCGAGACTAAAACTCAAAGTGGAAAGAAAATGAACATCACTTTTAGGGTTTCTAATGATGGTGTAGCTTTTCAATATGAATTCCCTGAGCGTGACACCGACATCAAAAAAGTAACGGCAGAGGCTACAAGTTTCCACTTTGTGGAAGGAACCAAGGCTTGGCTTCAGCCAAAGGCAGAGGCACAAACCGGTTTTGAACATACCAATCCATCTTACGAAGATTATTATAAAACAGGTATTGCCACCGGAACATCATCTCCAGGAGCGAATGGATGGGTGTATCCAGCTTTATTTAAATCTGGTGAAACTTGGGTAATGCTTACCGAAACCGCTTTGGAAAGAGGTTATAGCGGCACCGCCTTGCAACAGCATTCGCCAGATAGCGAATACAAAGTGAACTTCCCGCAAGCTGCAGAAGTGTTTACCAATGGCGTTGCAACCCTTCTTCCCGAATCAGCATTACCTTGGAAAACACCTTGGAGAATAATTGTAATTGGAGCCTTAAAAACGATAGCAGAATCTACACTTGGAACCGACTTGGCCTTACCGCAAAAGAAAATAGATTTCTCGTTTGTTAAACCTGGAAACGCATCATGGAGCTGGATCTTAAAGAAGGACGACTCTACTGTTTACAAAGTGCAAAAAAAATATGTAGATCTTGCTGCCGATATGAAGTGGCAATATTGTTTGCTGGATGCAAACTGGGATCAATCAATAGGTTATGATTCTGTAAAGGTTTTAGCAGAATATGCAAAGCAAAAGAACGTCGGCTTATTGTTGTGGTATAACTCTGCTGGGAGCTGGAACACAGTTAAGTTTACCCCTAAAAATAAATTGCTTAATCACGCCGATAGGATGAAAGAGTTTGCTCGTTTGAGGGGAATGGGCATTAAGGGCTTAAAAATTGATTTTTTTGCAGGTGATGGCCAATCGATGATTAATTATTACGAAGATCTTTTAGAAGATGCGGCCAGTAACCAGCTCATGCTTAACTTCCACGGCGCAACCTTACCACGAGGATTACAACGTACCTACCCAAATTTGATGACTGCTGAAGCTGTTCATGGTTACGAGATGATTACTTTTTCTCAAGCGGCAGCGAATCGTGCACCAGAGCATATGGTATTAAATGCCTTAATTCGGAACAATTTCGATCCAATGGATTTTACGCCGATGAATCTCTACAAAATTCCCAACATCAAAAGGGCAACCACTCCTTCCTTTGAGCTTGCAACGGCTGTAGCCTTTTTATCTGGCATACAGCATTATGCGGAAAGTCCAGAAGGAATGAATTATGTTTCGACTGAAGTAAAGGATTTTTTAAGGAATCTTCCCAACAGCTGGGATGATGTGAAATTGATAGCAGCAGAGCCGGGAAAATCGTTTGTAGTAGCCAGAAAAGCTGGTAACAAGTGGTATGTAGCAGGGTTAAATGGCGAGAAGTTGAAGAAAGTGTTAGACCTTGACTTGTCATTTTTAAAGGGCAAACAAGCAGAGCTGATAACTGGCGAAGTAGGAGACGATAGTAAGCCTAAATTTTTTACGAAGAAAATCACAGTTAATTCCAGCGGAAGAATAATCGTGCCCTTGCAAGAAAATGATGGGTTTGTGATGGTATTTAATTAACGATTATGAATCTATTAAGTCTTCAATTATCCCAGAGAGCCTACCCCGAAATTTCGGGGGATAAAATATGTATAGGAAATCATAAACATACATTCGACCCTAGCTGGGGTCGCACACCATATTGGGTTATATCTATAGATATATGACCTCGCTGAGGTCTAAAAATTAATAAAACTTGTCCTGAACGTTCATGGTAAGACCATCAAATAACAATGCTGTCAATAATAATCAAAAAATATCCGCTCATTTTTAAAAGGTTTTTATGCTAAAATACATCGTTTTTTGTCTTGGGTTGATGATAATTCTTAATCATGCCAGTGCCCAAAACCCATTAATCAAAAACCAATATACTGCAGATCCTTCTGCTAGGGTTTTCGGTGATAGGGTTTACATTTATCCTTCGCACGATATTATCGCAACAAAGGAAAAAGGAAGGCAGGGTTGGTTTGCGATGGAAGATTACCATGTTTTTTCGTCAACCAACCTTACCGATTGGACGGATCATGGTGTAATTGTAACGCAAAATAACGTTCCTTGGGTAAAACAGAATAGTTATAGCATGTGGGCACCAGACTGCATTGAAAGAAATGGGAAATATTACTTTTACTTTCCCACAACCCCAAAAGATACCGTAGCCAATGGTAAGGGTTTTACGATTGGTGTTGCGATTGCCAATAAGCCTGAGGGTCCGTTTGTGCCAGAAACGACACCAATCAAAAATGTTAAAGGGATAGACCCAAATGTATTTATTGACAAAGATGGGCAAGCTTATCTGTATTGGTCGGGCGGGAACATATACGGCGCTAAGCTGAAAGAAAATATGCTGGAGCTAGATTCCGAAGTTAAAACACTTGGCAATTTACCAAGCAAAGGGCTTAAAGAAGGTCCTTATATGTTCGAACGAAATGGACTTTATTACCTAACCTACCCACACGTAGAAAATAAAATCGAGCGACTAGAATATGCTATCGGTACACATCCCCTTGGGCCATTTAAAGTAATGGGCGTTATCATGGATGAATCTGCGACAGGCTGCTGGACCAATCACCATTCGATCATCGAATTTAAAAAACAATGGTACTTGTTTTATCATCACAATGATTACTCTCCAAATTTTGACAAGGCAAGATCCATACGAGCAGATAGTTTAACATTTAATGCAGACGGAACTATTAAAAAAGTGATTCCTACTTTAAGGGGAATTGGGATTATTGATGCTAAGAAAACAATCCAGTTAGACCGGTATTCTCAAACAAGTTCAAAAGGTGTTAGCATCGATTTTATTGATACCGCGGATAGATTTAAAGGTTGGAAAACAGTTTTTACTGCTAACAATGCTTGGTTGCAATATAATACTGTCGCTTTTGGTAATAAACCGTTGCACAGTATGAAGTTAAAGGCACGTTCTACCAACGATGCTATTATTCAAATTCGCATCGGAAAGCCTGACGGTGTGCTAATTGCAGAAGTTAAAATACCGAAAAGCGAAAATTTTATCGATGTGAATAGCTCACTGTTGAAACTTCAATCTGGTATACAAAATCTGTTTATAGTAATGAAATCTAAGGGACGTGTAGAGGTGGATTGGTTAACTTTCAGATAGCAATTAAACCACTTTCTGTTCCAAATAGGATCTGGTAGATTGTCTATCTAAAATTGTAGGTTCTACTATAATTTGTGGAAGTTTATCGTAAGGGTTTGTCTGTTTAATCATATCTAGGAAAAGTCTTACACACTCTTTGCCAATTAAATCTGGATGTTGGTCTACTGTAG
>SEDG01000024.1 GCA_004295885.1 Pedobacter sp.
AAACCTTAAATCATTCAAATATTTAATCAATTGAGTTAGCATTATTAATTATGAAATCATTTTTACTAAATCGCCTCAGCAAAAAAGAACTGAACCAATCTAGTTTGCTGTCGCAAAATCCTAAGCTGCAAGAAAGCGATTGGCGCTACAAATTGCAGTCACTTAAACTTTTACTCTGTTCTTTCTTTTTGGCTTGCAGCATTTTTGGAACTGCCTATGCGCAGAACACCGTAAAACTAACTGGAACAGTGAAAGATGAAACTGGACCACTTCCAGGAGTTGGCGTTACCGTAAAAGGAACAACAAATGCCACCACTACAGGGCCTGATGGAAAATACAGCATCACTGCTAAAGTGGGCGAAACATTAGTGTTTACCATGATCGGCTACAAGGCCAATGAAGTTGTTATAGGTAGTCAAACACAGGTAAATGTAACATTAGCCTCTACTGCATCAGATTTAAATGAAGTAATTGTGGTGGGTTATGGCTCTCAGAAGAAAGCTACTTTAACGGGTGCGGTATCTTCGGTAACTGCAAAGGAAATTGTAACCACTAAAAACGAGAACGTACAAAACATGTTAACAGGTAAAATTGCCGGTGTACGTGTGGTGCAGAATAGTAGTGAGCCAGGTTCTTTTAATACATCTTTTGATGTGAGGGGATTAGGTTCTCCATTAGTAGTTGTAGATGGGGTAGTTAGAAATAACTTCTCACGTTTAAGCGCAGAAGACATAGAAAGTATCACCGTGTTAAAAGATGCTTCTGCAGCGATCTATGGTGTGCGTTCGGCAAATGGGGTAGTGTTAATTACCACCAAAAAAGGTAAAAAGGGAGGTGTAGAACTTAACTATAATGGTTCGTATTCACTTCAGAAACCATCATTTATGCCTAATTCGGTTAATATTTTCGAATACATGACCTTGGCCAATGAATATTCGCTTCACTTAGGTGGAACGGGCGCTTATACTAAAGGTCCAGTTCGTTTTACACCAGCTGATTTCACCGCTTATCAAAATGGCACTAAAGTAGCGTCAGATTGGAATGCCGCTGTGTTAAGGTACACCGCTCCTCAATCTCAACACGATATCAGTGCATCTGGAGGTAATGAAAACACCAACTATTATGCAAGTTTAGGTGTTCAGGATCAAGAAGGATTTTTTAAGTCGGGCGATTTAAATTATAACCGTTACAACCTTAGGGCAAATTTAACAACTAAGCTTGCTAAAAACTTAACCTTCGATATCCATTTAACGGGTATTGTTGATCAAAAAAATCAATTAAAAGAAGATACTTATTGGGTAATTAGAAGTACTTGGTACCAAGCGCCAACAGAACCTATTTTTGCAAATAACAATCCAGCTTATTTGGCAAAAGTACCTAGTTCATTAAACGCTTATGCCCATGCAAATGCTGACATCAGTGGCTATCGCAATATCCAAAACAAATGGTTCCAATCAACCACTAGCTTAAAATATGATGCGCCATTTTTAAAAGGCTTAAGCTTAAAAGGATTATTTAGTTACGATTATCAAATCGCCACCAATAAATATTACACCAAAACTTACAACCTTTATACTTATACCGCAGCAACAGATACTTACGCTCCAGAGGCTCAATTCTCTCCATCAACATTAAGGAGAGAGTTTTATGAGTATCCGAGTTTATTATTCCAAGCCTCGGCAAATTATAACAAATCATTTGGTTCGCACAACATCAGTGCATTGGCATTGTATGAGCGAAACACTTTAAAGGGTGATAACTTTTTTGCTCAAAGAAACTTAACCATCCCTGTTGATCAGTTATTGGCAGGTTCTACTACAGACCAGCAAGGCTTCATGTCAACCGCTCAAGGCAGTCTTTTTAATAACCAAACGGCTTCTTACGTAGGCAAGTTCACTTATGATTATGATGGAAAGTATTTGGCTGAAGTAGGTTTCAGGGCAGATGGTTCATCAAAATTTTCGGTAAATGAACAATGGGGATTCTTCCCTTACGCTTCTGCAGGTTATCGCCTGTCTGAAGAAAAGTTCTGGAAAGATTCGCCGCTTAAATTCGTAAATAACTTTAAAATTCGTGGTTCTTATGGAGAACAGGGTGATGATTCTGCTGCTGCGTATCAATTCATTACTGGTTACAATTATCCTGCAACGGGTTCGGTATTTAATGGTGTGTATGTTACTGGTGCTTCTAGTAAAGGTTTAGCCAATCCAATTATCACATGGTTTACTGCGAAACAGTTAGACTTAGGTGTAGACGTAGAAATGTGGAAAGGCTTATTCGGATTTTCAGTTGATTATTTCGTGAGGAACAGAACAGGTTTATTGGGAACACAAGCCAACAGTTTACCTGATGTTGTAGGTGTTAATTTTCCTCAAGAAAACTTAAATGGCGATCGTTCAAGAGGTGTTGATTTAGAAGTTAACCACCGCAATCAATTAGGTGATTTTTCTTATAGTGTTAAAGGTATAATGGGCATTACCCGTACCATGAACACTACACGTGTACAAGCTCGAGCTGGAAACTCTTACTTAAATTGGGAAAATAGCAATTTCACGGCTAATCGTTGGAACAACCTATATTGGGGTTATGGAACTGCTGGCCAGTTTGAGAATTATCAAGCCATTAAAAATAGTCCAATTTACGCTTCTAGAACTACTGTCGTGGGCGATTATAGGTATGAAGATTGGAATGGAGATGGCGTAATTAGTTCACAAGATTCACATCCAATTTCTACTTCGGGCTTACCAACTTTAACTTATGGTTTAACACTTAATGCAGCTTATAAAAACTGGGATTTTAGTACAACCATCAGCGGTGCTGGAAATGTATATGTTTCTTATTTTGAGCAATTGAATACCCCGCTTTGGGCAGGAGGTAATGCGTTAAAACAATTTTTAGATAGGTACCATCCTGAAGATCCAAATGCAGATCCATTTGATCCTAACACAAAGTGGATACCTGGTTATTACGCATATACAGGTACGGTGCCATTTACTAATACTTTAGCGAACGCACAAAACGCCAAATATTTCAGAATAAAAACCATCGAATTAGGTTACAGCTTGCCACAAAAGTGGTTCAATAGAATCGGGGTAAAAGGATTAAGATTTTATGCCAACGCCTTTAACGTACTTACGGTTACAGATTTGAAATTCCTAGATCCAGAACACCCATCGAGTGATTTTGGCTACGTGTATCCATTGGATAAAAAATTCACTTTTGGCCTTAACCTTAAATTATAATAGAAGTTATGAAAAGGAAACTTTATATATTATTAGCTGTGGTGATCACATCATTTGCGGCTTGTCAGAAACTGGATGTGCCACCTGTAAACATTGTTCAGGATGCAGATTTATTTACTACCGAAGCTGGTGTTGATGCTTATGTAGCCAGAATGTACTACACTATGCCTATTGAGGATTTTAAATATCACCCAGTTGGGGCATTTAACCAAACCGGACAAGTAGGTTCGCCTCATGCCATTAGCGGCGAGGCGGTAAGTAGGGATTTAGGAAACGTAACAGAAACGCACAACTACTGGAGTGCAGCCTATCTGTTAATCCGCGATTGTAATTATTTCATCGCTACCATGCCAACCTATGCGAGCAATCATAAACCAGAGCAGGTTCAAATGTGGATCGCTGAAGCGCAATTTGTTCGTGCTTTCACTTATTTCGCTTTAGTGAAACGTTATGGAGGAGTTCCTTTGGTTGATAAACTATTAACCAAACCTGGAGAAACTATTTCTGAACTTGCCTCCGAAATCGAAGAACTTAAAATTCCACGTGCGAGTGAGGAAGCCGTTTGGGATTTTGTTGCCAAAGAATTGGATGCAGTATATGTGACCTTACCAGAAACCAACAAATCTAATAGAGCGAACAAATATGTTGCTGCGGCATTAAAATCAAGAGCGATGTTATATGCGGGAACTATCGCAAAATACAATACAATTGATTTAACTACTGGCGGTGTGCGTTTGTGCGGTATCCCAGCTTCAAAAGCAGTTACCTATTTTAAAGCAGCTTATGATGCTGCGAATTTGCTAAACGGTAAATATGCCCTGTACAAAAATAAATGGTCGGCAACGGATAAGGAAGCGCAGTACCAAAATTTTGTGAGTTTGTTTTTGGATAACTCTTCAGCAAACAGGGAATCTATTTTTGCTAGACAGTTTAAATATCCAGACTTAACGCACATGTACGATGCACTAAATGTGCCTAAACAATGGGAAGGACCACAAGGAAACTATTCTTCAGAGACTTTGCCAACTTTAAACTTGGTAGAAATGTATGAGGGATTTCCAAAAAATCCTGATGGAACAATACAAACGATGGATGCTGGGGGTAAATATTTAACCTACACCAATACCATGGATATTTTTGCCAATGTAGAACCGAGATTAAGAGCTACCGTAATATTGCCTGGCGATTTATTTAAAAGTGTTCAAACTGAGGTTCGCAGAGGTGTTTTCACGGGTTCTTCTGCAGGTGGATTGAGCGATTTAACACCTGGAAACGGATCAACAGCTTACCCTAGTACGTTATTAGGCTCTGCAACCGTAGCCGCCAACCTTGATGCGGCAAATTTAGTCACACTTTCAAACGGGACTAAAATTACCAGGGCTGGAGCAAGTGGTATTTTTACTGCAATTGGTGCAAATGCAACTGGTGGTACTTACACAGGCTTTTATGTGAGGAAATATTTAAGTCCTGAAAAACCTCAGGCAGAAACATTGCCTAACCGTTCAGACCAACAATTTATTGAGTTTAGATATGCTGAGGTGGTATTGAACAAGGCAGAAGCTGCTTACGAATTGTTCCTTTTAGGGCAAGGCGCTACTTACGCTACGGAGGCATTAACCTTAACAAATTCGATAAGGGAACGTGCGGGAGCATCGCTTTATGTAGCGATTAACAACATCAATGATGTTAGAATGGAACGTAGAAGGGAGCTAGCCTTTGAGAACAAAACAATTTGGGATTTAAGAAGATGGCGCATTGCAAACCTTGAGCAAAATAACACCATTTACAAAGCCTTGGTGCCAATCATGTTGCAAGATCAAAGCAAGTATATTTTAGATGTAAGAAGTGAAGAGCGTGGCGTAAGCTATACCTTCCAAACCAGGTGGTATTATAATCAAATTCCAACTGCGGCAATTGCTAAGAGTTTAAACCTTGTACAAAATCCAGGATGGTAATTTAAAAAATTCAAAACATGAAAAGAATAACCTATTATATCGCAATGTGTCTTGCCCTATTCACTGCAAGCTCATGTTCTAAATTCGATAATTACGATGCTCCTGATCAAACTGTTAAAGGAGTGGTAACAGACGCTGGAACAGGAAAACCTATACAAACAGAGGTAACAACTACCGATGGAGCAATGACCGCTGGAACTAGAATTAGACTAGTAGAAACTAGTTACAGTGCAACAGCTACGCCTCAGTTTTTAGCATCAAGACAAGATGGTAGTTTTACCAATACCAAACTTTTTGCGGCAACTTACACCATGACTCCAGAAGGTGCATTTGTACCGCCTACGCCAAAAGTAGTGGAAGTTAAGGGTGGTACCACCGAAGTTAATTTTTCTGTTGAACCCTTTCTTCGTATAGAATGGGTTGGCGAACCTACTTATGATGCGGCAACAGGAAAAGTGAATGCGCAATACACTATTGTTAGAGGTACAGCTAATGCTTCCTACCAAGATGCCATTGGCGATTGCGTACTTTACCTTAATAACACCCAATATGTAGGCAATACAAATTTCACGCTATTCACACGGCCAGCAACTCCAGCATTAACCGTAATCAATAGTGTGGCAAGCCCTGTTTTGCCAAAAGGAAGGGAAATCTTTTTAAGGGTTGGAGCGAGAATTGGTTCTAGACTTTATAACTATAGCACCATAAAATCAGTAACCATCCCTAATTAAAATACCTACATAACAAAAGAGCTTTATCTGCGGGAAATTCACCTGCAAATAAGGCTTAATATTGATTAAATTACAGCTATTTAGCAGCAAAAATAAATGTGTTTTCTTAATGCATTTGCTTTGAAATAACAGAAATACCTTGATATGGAATTGAATACTAATGTATTAGATAAGAGCGAGCCTATAATTAACAATTGGAGATTAAGCTCCGAAACTATTTTGCCACAACAAATTAACCAAAAGAAAAATACTGGTTACGATATCTATCCTTATCATTCATTAGGGAGCGGAAAAATTAATAAAGGTTACGCATCTTTAGTAAACTGGATAATTGAACAAAAAACGGTAAGGATTGATGGTTTTAACGGTGTTTTTTGGGCTTCCATTCAATCAGCTATTGATGAGGAACTGACCAAAAAAGGCATAACTGTAAAGTGGGTTGATGTAGCCAATTATTTTAAAGACAGTAAAGAGATTGAAACACTAGTAACACCATTTTTAGGGGAAGAGAAGAGTGTTTGGGGCACTAAAACCACCTTAACCCTTTCTGATTTTTTTCAAGCCAATCAACTTCCTAGCTTAACACCTGATGAAAAATACGAAGTTAATATTGCCATAGGAGTTGGGACTGCCCTACTAAACTGGGATTCACCTTTGGTTTATCTCGAAATTCCGAAGAACGAAATACAATACCGCTTCCGTGCTGGCGCAATAACCAATATTGGAACCGATGAGATTGATGGTGCATCAGAATCGTATAAAAGATCTTACTTTGTAGATTGGGTAGTTTTAAATCATCACAAGCAAAACATTTTAAATGATATCACTATCGTTGCAGATGCACAATGGAAAGAATCAATCAACTGGGCTTTTAATACAGACGTACAAAAAGGGTTAAAGGCGATGAGTCAATCAGTTTTTCGTGTGCGCCCATGGTTTGAAGCAGGTGCTTGGGGTGGACATTGGATGCAAGAAAAAATTGAAGGCTTGAATAAGGATGAAGTAAATTATGCTTGGTCTTTCGAGTTAATTGTGCCAGAAAATGGGGTGCTCTTTGAAAGTGATGGTCATTTATTAGAGGTTCCCTTTGACCTTCTGATGTACCAGCAAGCCCAAGCTGTTTTAGGTAAACACGAACCCATATTTGGAACAGAATTTCCAATTAGATTTGATTTCTTAGATACCTTTGATGGCGGAAACTTATCGATTCAATGTCACCCATCATTGGAATACATTAGGAAGGAATTCGGCGAAAATATCACTCAAGACGAAACCTATTACATTTTAGATTGTAAAGACGATGCCAAAGTGTATTTAGGGTTTCAAGAAGACATAGACCCAAAAGCTTTTGAAAAAGAGTTGGAATATAGCCAAGAGGAAAGCAAGGAAATTGATATCACAAAATATGTACAAGTTTTAGATGCAAACAAACACGATTTATTCTTAATTCCGAATGGGACCGTACATAGCGCAGGGGCGAATAATTTAGTGTTAGAAATCAGTGCAACGCCCTATATTTTTACTTTTAAAATGTACGATTGGATGAGAATGGGACTTGATGGGCATCCAAGGCCAATCAACATAGACCATGCATTTAAGAACCTTAAATTTGATAGAAAAGGAGAAAAGGTTAAAAATGAATTAGTGGCTAAGTCCAAGGTAATTGAAAGTGGTGCGGGTTATGAAATTATCCATTTGCCAACTCATAAAGATCATTTTTATGATGTACATCGCATAGAGTTTGATGAGCAAGTGACTATAAATACGGAAAATGTTTGCCATATTTTAATGTTAGTGGAAGGTAGCGAGGTTACGGTAGAAACTTTAGATGGTACAACCATGAATTTCAATTATGCAGAAACTTTTGTGATACCTGCAGCAGCAAAAAGCTATACCATTTTTAACAATGGAGAGGGTAAGGCAAAAGTGGTAAAGGCATTTGTTAAGGATAATGCTAATCTGCTTATTAAATAGTGCCATAAAATGATGAACCTAAAGAAATTATTCGTCTTTTTATTGATGCTCTCTTTGAGCCTGAAGCTGAGTGCGCAGCAAAAAGAACCTGTTGATTATGCCGATCCGCTATTAGGCACCTCAGAATCTAGGTGGATGCTAAATCCAGGAGCTACCATGCCCTTTGGAATGGTTCAGCTTAGTCCTGATAACCAAGGCGATGTTTGGAAATCTGGTTACGAATATTCTTTAAATAACATTGGTGGCTTTAGCCATGTACATTCGTGGACAATGGTTGGCCTTTCGGTAATGCCAACGGTTGGTCTGTTAAGTACCTATCGTGGTGCGGCAGATGCGCCAACAACTGGGTGGACTTCAGGCTACAGATCTAGAATTGATAAAAGTACAGAAGTGGCAAAACCAGGTTATTATGGGATTACTTTAATGAATGGGAATATCCGTACGGAATTAACCAGTACAACTAGGGCTGGCTTTTTTAGATTCACCTATCCTGAAGCGCATGAAGAAGCGCATATTCTTTTAGATTTAGACATTCCTGGCGAGGCGAAAACAAATATTTTAGACGCAAAGATTACCAGAATATCTGATACGGAAATTGAAGGCTACTCTCATCAAAAATGGAGCTGGAATGAATATACCATCCACTTTGTGGTAAGATTTAATAAACCAATGAAAAGTTTTGGGGGCTGGAATGGAGATAAGGTTCAAAAAGAAATCAAACAAGTTTTAGGAAAAGGACGAGTTGGGGCATTTGCAGATTTTAAGGTAAACGCTGGTGATGTAATTCTCATGCAAACAGGGATTTCCTTGGTAAGTATAGATCAGGCACGACTAAATCTAGAGACAGAAATGAGTCCATTTAAATGGGATTTTGATGCGGTTAAAACCAATGCCAGAAACGTTTGGAACACTATGCTCAGTAAAATCAAAGTAGAAGGTGGTACAGAAACTGACAAGAAAAAATTCTACTCTAATTTTTACAGGTCTTACGTTGCCCGTACCACTTGGAGCGATGTAAACGGGAAATATGTTGATGTGAATGAGAAAATTCAACAAGCTAATTCTCCAATATATGGTTCAGATGCATTATGGAATACATTTTGGAATTTAAACCAGTTATGGGGGCTTGTTAATCCGGATATAACGAGCAATTGGGCAAAATCGCTCATTGAAATTTATAGAACAGGTGGTTGGCTTCCAAAAGGTCCGGCAGGAATAGAATATTCAGGTATCATGGAAGCGTCTCATGAAATCCCCTTAATAGTTGGCGCTTACCAAAAAGGCATAAAGGATTTTGATATTGAAACAGCGTACAAAGCAATGTTACATCAACAGACCACAAATGGCGTTAAAACCCCAGAAAATGGATTTGCAGGCAATCGCTTTTTTGATTCTTACATGAAGCTTGGATACGTGCCTAATGAAGAAGGCCAAGTTTCGAATACTTTAGAATATGCTTATGATGATTGGTGTGTAGCCCAGTTTGCAAAAGCAATCGGAAAGAAAGATGGTTACGAAATGTTCTTAAAGCGAGCAGGGAATTATAAAAACGTATTCGACCCCGAAACCAAATATATCAGGATGAAAAACAGAGATGGAAGCTGGGTTAAAGATTGGAGTCCATTCTGCTGCACAAGTTTTAGTGGCTCGGGTTATTTAGAAGGAAATGCTTGGCAATACAGCTTCTTCAATCCGCATGATGTGCAAGGCATTATTAATTTAATGGGTAAAGACGAATTCAATAACCGCTTAAATGATGGTTTTGAAAAATCGGTAAAATATAACTTCAACGCCGAAGGAGACCAGTATGATTTGGTTCCTGTAAATCACGGTAATCAGCCTAATATGCAAGCGGCCTGGTTATTTAACTATTCGGGTAAACCTTGGCTCACTCAAAAATGGACAAGGGAAATCATGAACAGGTATTATGGTTCAACACCTTACCACGGCTGGTTGGGCGATGAGGATGAAGGACAAATGGGCGCTTGGTATGTAATGGCGGCAATGGGTTTATTTGAAACAGATGGAGGCGTATCCGCCAAACCATTTTATGAAATTGGCAGTCCGATATTTAACAAGATCACCATTGCTTTAGATGATAAATATTATTCGGGTAAAACATTTGTGATTGAGGCTAAAAACACCTCCGATACAAATAGATACATCCAGTCGGCCAAGTTAGACGGTAAAGACTTAACTAAACCTTGGTTTTATCACGCAGATTTAGTTGATGGTGGTACTTTGACTTTAGAAATGGGTGCCACACCAAATATGAAATGGGGAGTTAAACCAACTGATGCACCGCCATCGATGTCTTCCATAAAAAAATAATAGTTTTAAATATAAACTTATGAATAACGAACAAAAACGAATTAGCCTATTAACCATCACATTGGTGGCATCACTTGGAGGTTTCCTCTTTGGATTTGACATGGCTGTTATTTCAGGTGTATTACCACTAGTTCAAAAACAGTTTACACTTTCGGCGGCACAAGAAGGATGGTTTGTATCATCGGCATTGGTAGGCTGTATCATTGGTGTAGCATTTTCTGGCGAGTTAAGCGATAGATTAGGGCGTAAAAAACCACTGATTTTAACAGCTATATTATTTGTAATTTCTGCTTTAGGTTGTGCAATCATGCCAAACTTATCTGGAGTAATTACTTCGAGGTTAATTGGCGGTATTGGTATTGGAATTGCATCGAACGTAGTCCCATTATACATCTCAGAAATTGCGCCATCGGCCATTAGAGGGAGATTGGTTACCTATTATCAGTTTGCATTAACTTTCGGAATCTTAGTTGCCTATCTAAGCAATGCTGCATTGTTAAGCGGAGTTTCTGTTCAAGAGCTTACCATCTCTGGCTTAACCAATATTTTTAATGCAGAGGTTTGGCGTGGAATGTTGGGCTTAGGCGTAATTCCAGCATTATTATTCTTCTTCGGCTTGTTGATGATACCCGAAAGTCCACGTTGGCTAATTCAAAAAGGACGTACCGCGGAAGGCGTCTCTATCATCAGTAGGATCACAAATCAACCTAAAGCCGAAATCGAAGCAGGTTTATCCACACAAAATAACAAAAACGAGAAAGGTTCTTATAAGGATTTATTTGCTCCAGGTGTTAGAAAGGCTTTAGTAATTGGCATCCTTTTGCCTTTGTTTTCTCAGTTCAGTGGCATTAATGCCATCATCTATTACGGACCAACCATTTTAGGCAATGCAGGTATTTCTTTAAGCAATTCCTTAATTAGTCAGGTTATTTTCGGCCTTGCCAATATGTTATTTACACTGGTGGCAATTTGGAAAGTTGACAGCTGGGGAAGAAGACCATTGTATCTGTTTGGAACAGCTGGTGCCACAATCACTTTGATTTTAACAGGAATTTGTTTCTATTATGAAGCAACAACTAGCATTTGGTTATTAATCTGTGTACTTGGATTTTTAGCTTGTTTTGCTTTTTCTATAGGTCCATTAAAATTTGTAGTGGCATCAGAAATTTTTCCAAGTGCCATTAGAGGAAGAGCATTAGCAATTAGCATCATGGTGATGTGGGTTGCAGACACCATCGTTGGGCAGATTACCCCTATTTTATTGAAAGAAATTGGTAGCGCAGGTACGTTTTGGTTTTTTGCGTTCTTCTGTTTAGTGGCCTTTGTCGCAGTTTATAAATTGCTTCCTGAAACCAAAGGAAAATCATTAGAACAGATAGAAAATGATTGGAAGGAAAAAGGAGAAGACCAAGTTTTTGTTCATTAATATTTGTGTTTTAAGATGATAAATGATTCGATAGCAATTGGTGCAGACATAGGCGGAACACACATTACCGCTGCCTTGGTTGATTTAAAGAAGAAAAAGATATTACCAGGAACATTTATCCGTGAAAAGGTTGATTCTCATGGGTCGCAAGAACAAATCATGGAGGTTTGGAGCCAAGCGATTTTAAAAGTAAGACAAGACTTCGCTGTAAATAAAGTTAGTCTTGCCATGCCTGGTCCTTTTGATTACGAAAAGGGAATATGTCTAATAAAGGATCAAAATAAATACGAAAATCTATACGGACTTAACATCAAAGAATTGCTAGCTGCAAAACTTAAGAACGAGCCTGAAGATATTTCTATGGTGAATGATGCAGCGTCTTTTTTACAAGGGGAAATCTTCGGCGGTTCTGCTAGTGGTTTCAAAAACGTGATCGGTTTAACATTGGGTACAGGTTTGGGTACTTGCACGTATCATAATGGTAAAGCCAGTAACGCTAACCTTTGGCAATATCCTTTTAAGGATGGCATAGCCGAAGATTATTTATCAACCAGGTGGTTTACCAGAAGATATCATATACTTACAGGCATCAACATCAATGGCGTTAAAGAACTAGCGGAGTTAGCTGGTAAAGACCAAAGGGTGAAGAGAATTTTTAATGAGTTTGGGAATAACCTAGGTGATTTTTTAACCGAATTTGTAGCCCTATCGCATCCAGAAGTGGTGATATTGGGAGGCAATATTGCAAAAAGCTTTAGGCTCTTTAAAAGAACATTACTAACCAACATTCAAGATAAATTTCCAGAAATAAAAATAAAAATAGCGGTTTTAGGTGAGGAAGCTGCCTTGATGGGTGCTGCCAGCTATTGGAAAGATAACACACACCTAAACAACTAACCTATGATGAACATGAGAAAGACGAATTATATATTATTTATATTATTGTTTATAGTTGGGTTAACCAAGGCGAATGCGCAATCCGATAAAGATTTACTGCAATATGTAAATCCAAAAATTGGAACTGCGCATAGCCGATGGTTTTACTTTACGCCTGGAGCCGTACCTTTTGGAATGGCAAAACCTGCACCATCTACCAACGGATCTTATGGCAATATGCATGGTTGGGATGCGGTTGGTTATGACGAAAGACATCATTCCATTGAAGGTTTCGCCAACTTCCACGAATTTCAGGTTGGTGGCGTTGTGTTTGCACCAATAACTGGAAAGCTCCAAACACTTGCTGGAAAATTGGAAACACCAGAGAATGGTTATCGTTCTACGTTTGATAGAAAAGATGAATTTGCTAGCCCAGGTTATTATTCAGTTTTGTTAAAAGATTATCAGGTTAAAGCGGAGTTAACTTCAACTCAACGTGTGGCATTTCATCGGTATACTTTCCCTGCTTCGCAAGAATCTCATATCCTATTTGATATAGGGCATAAACAAGGAGAAGGCGGCGAGGTAAAAGATGCGAAAGTTTATGTAACTGCAGATGGGAAAATCGAAGGTTATGTAACCACGCTTCCTGTTTACGTTCAAAAATATCAACCTGGTGCAGAAGTAACGATGTATTTTTCAGCTGTGCTGGATAAAAAACCTTCAGCTTCTGGTGTATTTAAAGGAGAAGAAATTTTTAAAGGAAAAGCTGAAATCAGAGGAAAAGGCGCAGGCCTTTATTTAACGTTTGCCACAAAAGAACAAGAAAGCATCACCATAAAAGCGGGCTTATCATACACTTCCATTGAAAATGCAAGACTGAATCTTGATGCTGAGGCAAAAAAACTCTCTTTCGAGAAGGCAAAAGCCATTGCTGAAAAAAATTGGGCTAGTTATTTAGGTAGAATTAAAGTGCAGTCGAAGGAAAGGAAAGACATGGTAAAATTCTATACGGGCTTATACCATGCACTTTTGGGAAGAGGTTTAGCTAGCGATGTCAATGGCGCCTATCCAAAAAATGATGGAGGAATAGGGCAAATCCCTTTAGATGCAAATAACAAACCAGTCCATAATCATTACAATACTGATGCCATTTGGGGCGGCTTTTGGAACTTGACACAATTATGGGCAATTGCCTATCCAGAATATTATTCAGATTGGATTAAAAGTCAGCTTTTGGTGTATAAAGATTCAGGTTGGCTGGCCGATGGTATTGCCAACAGTAGATATGTTTCTGGCGTAGGAACCAACTTTGTAAGTTTAGCTATTTCTAGTGCTTACATGGCAGGCATTAAAGATTTCGATGTGAATCTGGCTTATGAAGCATCCTTAAAAAATGAATTGGTAGGTAAAGACAGGCCACATGGTGCTGGAAAATTAGATGTAAGTCAGTTTGTAAAATATGGCTATGTACCTCATTTAGACAAAGGTAAAGGCGGTGGAGAAAGATGGCAATATTCTGCTTCCCATACATTAGAATATGCTTTTAGTGCTTATGCGGTTGGTCAATGGGCAAAAGTTTTAGGCAAGGAAAACGATTACAAACAATTAATGGGTTTGTCTAAAGCTTGGGAGCGCCTTTATGATCCGAAGTTGAACTTAATTCATCCCAAATGGGAAAATGGCAACTTCATAGAAAATTTTAAGCCAAGTGAAGCTTGGCGAGGCTTTCAAGAAGGAAATGCATGGCAATATACTTTCTATGTTCCTCATGATCCAGCTGCTTTGGTTGCTAAAATGGGGAAGGCTAATTTTAACAATCGCCTAGATAGTATTTTCTCCACCTCTCAAAAAAATAACTTTGGTGGTGGTACTAAACTCGATGCTTTTTCGGGATTAGAAGGATTGTACAATCACGGTAACCAACCGAACTTACACATCTCATGGCTTTTTAACTTTTCTGGCAAACCATCGCTAACTCAAAAATGGGTGCGTACAATTTGCAATGAATTTTACGGAACAGATGGGATTCACGGTTATGGTTACGGGCAAGATGAAGATCAAGGGCAATTAGGCGCTTGGTACGTAATTTCGAGTATGGGGTTGTTTGATGTGAAAGGTTTTACTGCGCCTAACACTGAAGTTGGCTTGGGAAGTCCGCTATTCGATCAAATAAAAATCAAGGGAAATAAAAAATATTTTAGTGGCAAGGATTTTACGATTGAAGTGAAAAATAACGGTGCTGGGAATATTTATGTACAATCGTTTAGTTTAAATGGGAAACAATTAGCCACTCCATTTATTCCATTAAAAGATTTACAAAACGGAGGAAAATTAACTTTACAAATGGGGGCTAATCCAAAAGATCAATATTAAAGATGATAAATTTTAAATCAAATAACTTAGGTTTTCAGTCATTACGGTTAGTGTTTTTTTTGCTAGCAATAACCATAAGCTCAACTGTTTTAGCGCAGAATAAAACGATATGGGAAATTGGAAAAGCCGATAACCAAACCGCAGGATTAGCGTTGGCGCCAGCAGATTATAAGAAGTTTTTAGAACATGACTTTGGCTGGGAAGATCGATATTATTTGGTAGGTTATTCAAAACCGACAAAAGATTTTCCCTATGTATTGCCTGGCCCGAAAGACGGTTGGGGCGGTACTGCTCCTACAGCTGGTATCAGGTCCCATTTATTAAACATCTTGTTTGATTTAAGGAATGTATCGCCTAACAAACCGTTTAAATTGGTAATTGATTTAATTGGATACAATGGCGAAAAACCACCTTTATTTAAGGTAAACATCAACGGAAAAGGAACTGTTCAGCAGTTGCCAAAGGGCGATAAAAGTAATGTAGTAGCGGGAGACATGGCTGCTGCGAAAGAATATGTGATAGAGATTCCTATTAAAGCTGGTGCTTTACATAATGGCGGAAATGAAGTTCAACTTACTTCGCTTGATGGTTCTTGGTTAGTTTTCGATCAAGTAAGGCTAGAAGGCTCGGCAGAAACTGTCGTTAAGACTCCTAAAACGGCGTATGCAAGATCCATCGAAGCGGCTAACTACGAGATTATAGAAAACGGCAAACGCTTACAACCATTATTGATAGATGTAGAACAATTGAACGGCAAACCTAACTTGAGTGTTAAATTAGATGGAAAGCAAGTTTTTCAGGAAAAATTGGAAACTGGACGTTATCAATTTGAAGTGCCAATGGCTACGGTTGGTGTAGCGAAAAAAAGCAAATATGAAGTGCTAGCAGATGGAATTGTTATAGAAAGTGGAACAGTTTTACGCTCTCCAAAATCTTTAGGTTCGTTGGCCACTTATGTAGATACCAGAATCGGAACAGCCCATTCTCGTTGGATGATTGGCCCAGGTCCTTGGATGCCTTTCAGCATGGTTAAATTAAGTCCGGATAACCAAAATGCAGGTTGGCAAGCAGGTTATGATCCAACATTTGAGAGCATTGGTGCTTTTAGTCATATCCATGAGTGGACAATGGGTGGTTTGGGAATGCTGCCTGTTAATGGCCCATTAAAAACTAAAGTTGGCGATCAAAGAAGCGCACCTGGAGAAGGTTATCGTTCTAGGATAGATAAATCTACTGAAGAGGCTCCTTTAGGTTCATACAAAGTAGATTTGATAGATTATGGCATCAATGCCGAGGTTACAGCAACTTCTAGGGCAAGTTTCATGAAGTATACTTATCCTAAAGCAACGGATTCTAGAATCATGATCGACCTGCAAACGCCAGCAGAAAACACCTACAAATTAGCAGAAGTTACGTTGAAAAAGGTAAGCGATTATCGCATTGAAGGATACAGCAAGCA
>SEDG01000290.1 GCA_004295885.1 Pedobacter sp.
GATTATATTTCTACTAAGTTGATAAATATTAATGCAATAAAAAAGCGTCCCGATGAAATTGGGACGCTTTTAGCTAAAATATTAAGCCTGAAAAATGTTTTGTGCGACTATAATTTATCGTTTGCGTTGATGCAATTTAAATCTTCAAAAGCGCCTGTTAAACGTTTAACAAATTCTTCTTCGCCTTTGCGTAGCCAAACACGTGGATCATAGTACTTTTTATTTGGCTTATCATCTCCATCTGGATTACCAATCTGACCTTGCAAAAATGCTTCGTTCTTTTTGTAGTAGTCTAAAATTCCTTGCCAAAATGCCCATTGCATATCAGTATCAATGTTCATTTTAATAGCGCCATAAGAAATAGCTTCTCTAATTTCCTCTTGAGATGAACCAGAACCTCCGTGGAATACAAAGTTGATAGGTTTCTCTGCCGTTAAGCTATATTTCTCTTTGATATAATCCTGAGAGTTTTTCAAGATGATTGGCTGTAATTTAACATTACCTGGTTTGTAAACTCCATGCACATTACCAAAGGCCGCAGCAATGGTAAATCTATCACTCACTTTACTTAATTCGTCATAAGCAAAAGCAACTTCACTAGGCTGAGTATATAATTTCGAACTGTCTACATCGCTATTGTCTACACCATCTTCTTCGCCACCAGTTACACCTAATTCAATTTCAATGGTCATTCCCATTTTCGCCATGCGCTTGAAATACTCAACGCATATCTCCATATTTTCTTCAATTGGTTCCTCAGAAAGGTCCAACATATGCGACGAGAATAAAGGTTTACCAGTTTCTGCGAAGAATTTTTCGCCATGCGTTAAAAGACCATCAATCCATGGTAATAACTTTTTAGCAGCATGGTCTGTATGCAATACCACCGCAACACCATAATGCTCTGCTAATAAATGAACGTGTTTTGCTGCAGAAACCGCACCCAAAATACAAGCATTTAAATTATCGTTATTTAAAGTTTTGCCTGCGTAAAACTGTGCACCTCCGTTAGAAAGTTGAATCATTACAGGCGAATTTACTGCCTTTGCAGTTTCCATTACCGCATTAATGGTATTGGTTCCTGTAACGTTTACTGCTGGTAATGCAAATTGATGTTTTTTAGCCTGCTCAAACAAATCTTGTACAGCAGCCCCGTAAATTACGCCTTTATAGTCTTTTAAACTCATTTCTATTTAAATTTGATATTTCGAAGTTATAAAAAAAATCAACAAAAACTACATTTTTTACCTAAGTGTACTTTTTACAATAACTAGGTGTATTTTTTACAATAACCAATTACATTTTCAATCAATTTCCATACACACTTCTACAAAAACAAGCTACTATTGTTAAAAAAATTTTCGTTTCTTTGTACTCGCATTTTTAACTAGTAACATGGCTTGGTTTAAGAGAGAAAAAAAAGGTATCAGTACCACAACACAAGAGAAGAAAGAAGCACCAGACGGATTGTGGAATAAGTGCCCTAACTGTAAAAAAGCACTGCACAGCGCAGATTTAATAGAAAATAAATACGTTTGTCACTATTGTGATTATCATTTAAGAGTTGGTTCTAAAGAGTATTTCCAAGTTCTTTTTGATGATAATCAGTACACTGAATTATTTGCCAACCTTACTTCTGGCGACCCATTAAAATTTAACGACAACAAACCTTACACGGAGAGAATTGTAGAAAGTCAAGCTAAAACGGGCTTAAAAGATGCTATTCGTGCTGCTCATGGAAAAGTTGATGGCCAGGAATTAATGGTAGCTTGTATGGATTTTGCATTTATTGGTGGTTCTATGGGTTCGGTAGTTGGAGAAAAAATTGCCCGCTCAATTGATTATAGCCTAAAAAACAAAGTTCCGTTTTTAATGATTTCTAAATCTGGCGGGGCTAGAATGATGGAAGCTGCATTTTCACTGATGCAAATGGCTAAAACTTCTGCTAAATTAGCTTTATTAAGTCAAGCAAAAATTCCTTATATCTCGTTACTTACAGACCCAACAACAGGCGGTGTAACGGCATCTTACGCAATGCTAGGCGATATTAACATTGCAGAACCAGGTGCTTTAATCGGATTTGCTGGTCCACGGGTAATTAAAGAAACCATAAAGAAAGATCTACCAAAAGGATTTCAAACTTCAGAATTTGTATTGGAGCACGGCTTTTTAGATTTTATTGTTGATAGAAGACAAATGAAAGCTAAATTGGCAACGTTCTTGAAAATGATGAAAAATTAAATAGTTCATTTGTTCAATAGTTCACTAGTAGTTCCAAACCAATGAACAAATGATACCAGTGAACTAATTTTATGAGAAAAGCAGGGTTCGATATTCTTAGGAATGTCAGCCCTGCTTTTTGCTTTCCTCCACTTCGTTCCGTGTTCGCGGCAATCAGGTTTAGATTACACAGGCTTGTGCTACTATTTGTGGTTGCTAAAGCAAAAAACATTTAACAATCACGTCATAAAGGTTTAAATTCGTTTGTCAGAAACAAAACTGATTAGATTCATAGGTCACCTAAAGAAAAACAAATGTCAATAACACAAGAATCAGAGTTAATTGGGATGAAAAAGGCAAGTGAAGCTGTTGCCTACACTTTGAAGGAAATGAGAAACTTTGCCCAAGCAGGTATGTCAACAAAGGAATTGGATAACTATGGCGGACAAATCTTGAACGACTTAGGCGCAAAATCAGCTCCATTTTTAACTTATGGTTTTCCTGGTTGGACATGCATCAGCGTAAATAATGAATTTTGTCATGGCATACCTTCAGCTAAAAGAATACTCAAAGAAGGAGATTTAATAAATATTGATGTCTCAGCTGAATTAGGTGGTTTTTGGTCGGACAATGGAGGCTCATTTGTGATTGGTAATGATGTAAACCAGCATCAGAAATTAGTTGAAGCCTCAAGACAAATTTTACATAAAGCTATTCACCAAATAAAAGGTGGGGTTCGCATTTCGGATATTGGTTTTTTAATTGAAACAGAAGCAAAAAAAAGAGGCTACAGAGTTATAAAAAACTTAACAGGCCATGGTATTGGACGAAGTTTACATGAAGCACCTAGCGAAATAGCGAATTACAGAGATAAATATAATTTGACGAGGTTTAAGAAAAACTCTGTAGTTGCCATTGAAACGTTTATTTCAACAACTTCTACCTACGCAGAAACTTTACAAGATGGCTGGACAATGGTGGGCAATATGGGTGGTTTCATGGCGCAACACGAGCATACTATTGTGGTTACTGATGGCAAACCACTCATACTAACAGAGATGAATGAAATATGGAATTAATTTAACAACTGATATTTCGATATATTTAGTCTGCAAATCATCCAAAATGAAAAAACCATTCTTATACATATTCGGCTTAATTTTTCTTTCTAGTTTTACATTCATTGATATAATTAAGAAGAAGGCAGTAATAGTTTGGCAACCATCTCATCAAACAGATACTGGTGTAGATTTTAGTGAAGCTAAAACTTGTAATGGCATTGTTGAAGCGGCAATGGCTAGTAAACCAAAGCTAAAAGAATACAAAGTTTGGAGTTTAGGAAAAGAAAACCTGCACCATCCTAATGTAGGTAGCAATACAATTATAGAACATACATCAGCAGTAATAGATGGCAAAATATCTGGCTATGCCTATGAACTACAAGAATCAAACAAAAGGAAACCAGATGTTTTTATTGCAGTTCATAACAATGGTGGCACCAAACGTAATGCCATTTGGGCCTTTATTCATGATGGCGACCAATACGAAACTGAAAACAGAGAACTGGCTGCTAGGTTAATTGCTGCAGTTAGTGCAGTTACAACTTTAGAAAA
>SEDG01000958.1 GCA_004295885.1 Pedobacter sp.
GCTAAGCCAAACGCTTCCGACTGGCTTTTCATTGTTGGTTGAAAATAAAAATATTTGGTGTTTAATATTTCTTTTAGGCTATCGACAGTATTATAAAGTCCCTTGTACTGAGTATAGAATTCCTGAATGCAGATCACGTCAGGATTTTGAGTTTCTATCACATCAAACATATTTTCTTTCACTTCTTCATTTAATTCATCTCCATATGGCTTAAAAGCGTGAACATTATAAGTCATCATTCGCAATAATTCATCTTCAGCTTTTTTTTCTGTTCCCGATTTTCCGAATAAACCAAAAGTAGCAATTAGGGTGTGCCAACCAGAGCAAATAATCACGATAGTTAAAAAAGCCAATAGCCATTTTTTACGCAACAACCACCATAACAAAAGAACCGCGTTGGCGACCAAAAGAAATGGATAGGCCAAACCAGCAAAGGCTAAATAAATATGCTGACGGGGGTCGCTTTTACCAGCAAGAATACCACAGATTAATCCTATAGCTACAATAACGGCTATAAAAATCATCAGTTTATCGAAAAAAGTTATTTTGCTTTTTTTCATTAATTCTTACTTGCCTTAAACAACGTTTCTTTTTCTTCTTTAGTTAGTTTATCATATCCAGTTTTAGATATTTTATCTAAAATTGCGTCAACTTCTCTTTGAAGAGTTTAACATACACAAAACCAAACAATGCGCCTCCTAAATGCGCCAAACTTCCGCCAGCATTAGCTTCCTTTACTCCTATAAAGTCCAAGAATATGTAGACAAATAAAAGGTATTTGATTTTCACTTCGCCAACAAACATTAAACGCAAACTGTAGTTGGGAACCAGCGTTACAGCTGCCGTAAATACCGCCATTACAGCTGCAGATGAACCTATAAGTGTAGCTTCTCCAACTGAAGGCTGATAAACTGGAACCAAGTTAAATATTAAGGCAAAAAATAACGCACTAAGAATCCCTCCTCCTAAATACACAAAGTGGAATTGGCGAGGTTTTACAAAATCTAAAAATATTTGTCCCATCCAATACAACCACAGCATATTGAAGAGGATATGAAAGAAATCAGCGTGAAAAAATTGGTAGGTTAAAATAGTATAAAAACGTGTTAACCATAAGTTTGAGGCAGATGGGAATGCTAAATATTCATCAACCAAGGCATCAATAAAACCTCTATTACCTGCAAAATAAAATATAACAGACAACAAAGAAAC
>SEDG01000959.1 GCA_004295885.1 Pedobacter sp.
GCCTGTGCAACTTCTAATGCGCCACCTTTAACATAAAAACCTTCGTATGCAGGTACTGATGTAATGATAAAACCGAACACAAATGCCTTAACTAAGGCAACTGTAATGGTATATGGATTGAAATCTGTAGTAATACCTTGAATATATTCTGCAGCAGAAACGGCTCCTGATAATGTGCCGCCTAAATAACCACCACCAATACTTAAAACCATAGAAATGATAACCAAAATTGGAACCATTGTAATTCCAGCCAGAATTTTAGGTAAAATTAAATAACCTGGCGCATTAATGCCCATAATTTCTAGAGCGTCAATTTGTTCGGTTACTCTCATTGTGCCTATTTCAGATGAAATTGCCGAACCGATTTTACCCGCTAAAACAATAGCACTAATGGTGGGGCTTAATTCCAAAATGCTTGAATCCCTATTTACAGAGCCAATAATGGTTTTTGGAATTAAATCACTTACCAACTGGAAAGCGATTTGTAATGTCATTACCGCTCCAATAAATGTTGAGATGATACTGATTAACCCTAACGAACCAATCCCAATAAAATCCATTTGCTGAAAAATGGCTTTCAAATAAATTTTTGTCTTTTCGGGTCTTCTGAATGCTGCTTTTAATAGCAGAATATACTTGCCAAAATTGGTAAAGTAACAAAAATTGTTCTGGCTTTGTGTATTTATTAAAAAATATTACCGATTGTGAATTTTAATATCCTTTTTTGTGTTAAAACAAACAATTAAAAAATGAAGACTGCAGTAATTACTGGCGCAACCAAGGGAATAGGAAAGGCAATCGCAATTAAATTGGCTGCTAGTGGATATAACTTAGCTGTTTGCGCAAGGACGGAGAAAGACTTAATCGCCCTGCAAAAAGAATTAGAACCAACTGGTGTACAAATACTTACAGTTGTAGCAGATTGTAGTCGCAAAGCGGATGTAATGAACTTCTTTGAAAGGGCAAAGGCAGCATTTACTACAATTGATGTTTTGGTTAATAATGCTGGTGTTTTTTTAACCGGAAACATCTTAGATGAAGATGATAACACATTCGAATTGCAACAACAATTAAACCTCAATTCTACTTACTACTTTTCTAAATGTTTTGGTAAGATAATGCGTTCTCAACGCTCTGGGCATATTTTTAACATCTGCTCTATAGCAAGTGTACAGTCAATTGAAAATGCTGGAAGCTACTCTGTAACAAAAACAGCGATGCTAAGTCTTAATAATGTATTGCGGAAAGAGTTAGCCGA
>SEDG01000291.1 GCA_004295885.1 Pedobacter sp.
GGCTGTTTACCACCAGCATAAGGATCCTCACCTATTACGTCTTTTTTCTTACACGAATAGATGAAGATAGCAATTGCCAATATTAGAATGAACTGACTAGAACGGGTTATATTTTTATAATTATTAAACATAGTTGTACAATTAAGGGGTTACCGGTGAAATACCATAAGACTGAACCGTATTGATGAACAAACCAGTGGTAAAACCAAAATTGTGCTTGCTTTTCCACACACTCGTAGTTCCTGGTATAACTAGATAGCCTTCTTGCGCCAAAACATGCACAACACCATTTGTCGGTGAAATATCAGAACTAGCTACTGGCGCATTAATTAATCCAACTTTAGGATCTGCATAGTTTGGAATATAGGAAACAAAAAGCTGGCGATAACCAGCGTACTTTACCCTAGACTTTTCTACACTGCCCTCGTAGGCTACTGCATCGTTATATAACACGCCAATGTTCATCGTCCTGCCATTTATAGAGGTGTAACCTTGACCAGGAAAAGCTGCCATATTTAGCGTATCGATTTGAGGATAATCTTTCAGCTTACTTGTTCCTTTAAAAACATATAATGATAAAATTTCTTTCCAGGCTTCTGGTTTAATTTGTTCCAATTTCGAAACGGTGTCTTTACCACTTTGTCTTAAATAAGCATTTAAGCCTTTAACAGACTTATAAATTGTAGAACTAGTTGGCGCAAAAAATGTAATGTTTTGCTTATCAAACACATCGTTCATTCCCGCTAGTTGTATTACCCTAGTTAAGGTATCAAAGTAAACCGGCTTCGATTTTAAGTAGGCCAAGATGCTCCCGTTATAGGTGCCTTTCTGCGTACCACTATCAAAATAATATTTGTCTTTTTGGCAAGCCATAAGCAACACAGCGCTCACTGCAACTAAAATGATTGCCCTTAATGTTAGTTTATTCATCATTTCTATCTCCAATAATTATTTAAAGTCATACCTGGATTTTCTATTAAAGCCGATGGGTCTATTTGCCATGTCCAGGCCCCACTGTTAAAATTGGCCACTGCAATTGGATTTACGCAATACTCTGGGTCACATACCCTTTTTGTTCTTACCAAATCATAGTAATAATGACCTTCGCCCATTAATTCTCTTACACGTTCTAAATAGATATCATTTTTTAGTTCTGTACCAGTACTTGCAATAGAAGTTGCATTGGCACGCTGCCTAACCTTGTTTAGATATGTTTTAGCTTCAACATCTTCACCCAACTCGGCTAATGCTTCAGCGGTAAGCAAATAGGTGTCTGACAAACGGAAGATGATCAAATCATCATCATTTCTAACTGTAATACCATTTACATATACATTTGCGAATTTTTTAAATTGGAAAGAGTTGCTGTTGACGGTTCTATTTTCAAACCAAAGATCTTTTCGTACATCAGGGACGCCATCAGCATAAATTTTATCCATCCAACTTTTTTGGTAAAAGCCCCTACTTGTGGTAAAACTTTGTGCGCCTAAATAAGGGTAATGGCTTAATACATAACCTAAATTGGCATAGCTAGAAAAGGTTTCTCCGTTGTTAAAGCTTTGAAAAATTTCGAACAAGCTTTCTTTGGTACGTCCTTTAAAGATTCTTCTATTATCCTCTTGGGTATAAGTTAATAGACCATAATCTGATGTACTGCTAATTTCTGCGCCGAGTAGTTTTACATTGTTGTAATATTTTGGTTTATTGGCTTCTGCATCAAATCCAGCAGCCCACATATTCATGTGCATTAGCAAAGCTATGGCACCGCCTCTCATTGCTCTAACCCCAATCATTGATGGATTTGCGTAAGTCCAAGGCAAATCTGCCTTTACAGATTCCATGTCAACAATACATTTATTTAGCACCTCTACCATTGGTGTTCTAGGTAAAGCTTTTGTGTTTAGCGCATTGGTATAATAAGGAACATCCCCGTATAAACGGACCAAGAATAAATAACATAAGTTGCGCACAAAAACTGCTTCAGCTTTGTATCTTTTAATTTCTGCATTACTTAAAACGCCAGCAGGTACTTCATCTATCTGTTTGTATAGTAAATTAGCAGAAGCAATAATGTCATAGAAAGGCTTCCATTGTGTTATATTTCTAAATGTCCATCCAACCGTCCATTGTGTTTGAACCGGATTAGATCCCGAAGTTGGTGAAGAAGAAGATTGCAAGCCTCTTAAATCATTATTAGAGAGAAAACTGCCATAACTACCGTCTGTGGTATTAATGGGTGCGCAACGCAAATCTCCAACCGTTATAAAACCTGCACTTACCTTACTTCTTAAGTTAGCGTACAAACCATTGGTAAAGGTTTCTACATCTTTTTGTGTTTGCCAAAAATTGTTGCCAGAAAGGGCATCAGTTGGCGTTAGGTTCAAAAACTTTTTACAACCTAAGCTCGTAAAAGTTAAAGCCACTAAAAGTATAATCGTATATTTTTTCATTATCTATGATTGAAAAATTAAAACTCAATATTTAAGTTAACCACAAAGGTTCGTGGCAAAGGGTAACCTCCAGAAAAATCTCTTCCAAGTGCTGAAACGTTTTCTGGGTTTGGACCAGAATAATTAGTAAGCATAAAGACATTATTTACTGTGCCACCTAATACCACCCTATTCATACCAAAACGGTTAGTGAACTTTTGGTTTAACATATACCCTAATGAGATATAATTAAGCTTAAAGTATGATCCATCTTCCTGAAACAAGGTTTGTGCAAAACGATATGGATTGATGATTCCGCTTCTTAAATAATCATATGGATTTGGATAAGTAGCGTTTTGTCCGGCCGCTTTCCAAATGTCATATTCAGTAATTGGCACTAAACCACTTAAGGCTAATGGGTTATTAAAGGCCTGAAATTGAGAAGCTAAAGCATTGTTCAAAACATCTCTACCTAACACACCCGTTCCTTGTACCTGTACGCTAAAGCTTTTATACCTAAAATCTAAGGTTACCCCGCCACTAAAGCGGATTTGAGAGTTACCGGCATTAACTAGATCATAACTGTCTAATATATAGTCGCCATTTACGTCTGTATATCTTGGATCACCAGCTCTAAAATAATTTAGAACACCACCCAAAGAACCATCTGAATTACGAGCCCTGTATCGTAATCCTGTTAAAGGATCTACAGGTACATCTCCATTTTTTGCATAAACGCCCTTTGTATTGTAAATAAAGTTTGCCAATGCATTGGTACCTACTCTTTTAAGTATCGACTGACCGGTTGCTCCATCAACATCAATAAATTGACGGACACCATTTGGCAGGGCGGTTAAATAATCGTGGTTAATAGCGCCGTTCACACTTACTGTAAACCTAGCTTTGCTAGAGTTTGGCAATAGACTTCCAGTTAACGTTGCTTCATAACCAATGTTTACCAAAGCCTCTTCATTTGTAGTTATTTCTCCAAATCCATTAATGTTTGATAGTGGTTTGTCTCCAAAAAGATTATCAGATTGTTTGTAATAAGCCTCGAACGTACCTGTTATTCTATTTTTTAAAACACCGAAATCAAAGGCAAAGTTAAGAGTGGTATTTTTTTGTGGTTGTAGGTTTGTATTTGGTGATCTGCCATTACTTATACCTACCGTTTGAAATCCATTATAATTACCTAAAGAGCCATATTTTCCATATACATCATAAACTGATCCACTAGGTTGCAATACAGTACCATAAGTAACACGAAGAGAAGCATAATCTAACCATTTTTCTACTTGTTTTGCAAGAAATGGCTCGTTATGAATGTTCCATTTAACACCAATTGAAGGACTTTTAGTGTAGCCTGCATCTGGTCCGTTTGA
>SEDG01000960.1 GCA_004295885.1 Pedobacter sp.
ATTTATCAGAAACTGGAAGAAAATGGTAAACATTTACTGCGTGCCATTGCAACCTATTTAGAATTGCCAATCGATTATTTCGATAAACACGTTCATAACGGAAACTCAATTTTAAGAGGTATACACTATTTCCCAATTGAAAACCCAGAAGCCTTGCCAGATGATGCAGTTCGTGCTGGTGCACATGAAGATATTAACTTAATTACTTTGTTAATTGGTGCAAGTGCCGATGGCTTAGAAGTTTTAACTCGCAGCAACGAGTGGTTGCCAATTAAAGCGCATCATACCGATATTGTTGTAAATGTTGGCGATATGTTGCAACGTTTAACCAATAACAAGTTAAAATCTACAACACATAGAGTGGTTAATCCGCCAGTTGAGCTAATGAAAACTTCACGTTTTTCTGTGCCGTTTTTCTTGCATCCACGTTCTGATATGGATTTAACAAGTTTGCCATCAACAATTGATGCAGAACATCCAAAAGTATATAGCGATATGACTGCTGGCGAATATCTAGATGAAAGATTAAGAGAGATTGGATTGAAGAAATAATTCAGTTTGCGTTTGGCAGTTTGCAGTTGTATGTCGTAAACTGAAACTGCTAATTGATAGCTGAAAACTGTTAACTGAACTATTGGCGATAACAGTGCTTATTTGTACGAGTACAATATCAAAAGTAAAACCTTAAATAAGATTGAATTACTAAAAGGCTTAAAGATTTTAGAAAATATTCCAAAAGCAAAAAAGCGAGATTTTGAGGTGCTTTGTAATTTTAAAAACACACTTTATGTTTTAGGTTCTGGTTCTACACCAAACAGAAATCTGATGATAACCTATCATTTAGACTCTAAAAAGGTTGTTAAGCATGACTTGTCATCATTATATGCCAAAGTTAAAAGTAGCTGTAAGATAGACGATGACAACTTGAATATTGAAGGAGCTGTTTTTGATGGAGTAAACTGGTTTTTGTTCAACAGAGGCAATGGAAATGCAAAGAAAAATGGAGTTGTTAAAATCTACGGAGGTGATTTAACGAAAGCCACAAAAATTGAATTTACTTCAATCGTTTTGCTAAAAACTGACCAAAAGTTAGTGTCTTT
>SEDG01000292.1 GCA_004295885.1 Pedobacter sp.
TTACCCAGATCAAACACATGGCTGTTAATGGCAAGGCAACAGCTACTAATTATTATAAAGCTGCAGGTTGGGCAGCACATCACAATTCTGATATTTGGGCACAAACCAATCCTGTAGGAGAGGGTACAGGCGACCCAAAATGGGCTAACTGGTCGTTGGGTAGCCCATGGTTATCGCAGCATTTATACGAACATTATTTATATACTGGTGATAAAAAATACCTTAAAGAAACAGCTTATCCCTTAATGAAAGGTGCTGCAGAATTCTGTATAGACTGGTTGGTAGAAAAAGATGGTTATTTGGTAACAGCACCATCCACCTCTCCAGAAAACAGTTATATTTTACCTAATGGCAATAAAGAAGTAGTGACTATCGCTTCAACAATGGATATGTCTATCATCAGAGATGTATTCAGAAATGTAATGGAAGCTGCAGCAATCTTAGGAATTGATAAGGATTTTTCAGCTCTGCTAAAAGCAAAATATGCAAAACTACAACCACTAAAAATTGGTAAAAAAGGAAACTTGCAAGAATGGTATGGCGATTTTGAAGATGAAGACCCAAAACATCGTCACATTTCACACTTATTTGGTTTACATCCAGGTCGCGAAATTTCTCCTTTAATAGATACGCTTTACTCAAATGCTGCCAAACAAACTTTAATAATCAGAGGCGATGAAGGAACAGGATGGAGTAAAGCTTGGAAAATTAATTTTTGGGCGAGAATGCTTGATGGAGATCATTCTTATAAAATGTATCAAGAACTCTTAAAAAACTCTACGCTTAATAATTTGTTTGATACACATCCACCTTTTCAAATAGATGGCAATTTTGGGGCAACGGCAGGGGTTGCAGAAATGCTATTACAAAGTCATTTAGGTAAAGTTCAATTGTTGCCAGCACTATCAAAATCTTGGGCAAACGGGTCGGTTAAAGGATTAGTTGCTCGTGGTAGTTTTGTAATTGATATGTTTTGGGAAAATGGAAAATTAACCAAGGCAAAGATTGTAGCAAAAAATGGTGGAGACTTAAACCTTTTAACAGATGTACCTCTCAAAATAGCCAATCAAAATGCGGCTTCTAAACCGATTAAAAATAGTTTAGGAGTTGCTTACCAAACCAACATCAGCACAAAAATGGGCGCTGTTTACGAAATATCAGTCTCACGATAAAAATCACCCTCAAATGAAAATTTTAAAAGCCGTTACTTTCGTCTTTATATCATTTATCTCTGGTCAAGTTTTAGCGCAACAAAAAAGTGTGCCATCAGCAGATGACAAAAGCTCCTTTAAGCTGTTTTTTGAAAAAACGTATTTGCAAACGGATAGAAACTATTACAGCAGTGGGGAAGACGTTTGGTTTAGTGCCTTCTTGGTAAATGGAAAAAGTACAACGTTAACCAACACGAGTAACAATTTATATGTAGAATTGATTGACCCAACAGCAAATTTAATTGAACGAAAATTAATAAGAATGGATGCTGGCTTGGGTAACGGAGATTTCAAATTAAAAGACACGCTTCAATCTGGATGGTATAATATTAGGGCATATACCAATTGGATGCACAATTTCGGCGATGATTTTGTGTTTCAGAAAAAAATTTATATTGCGAATACGGCAAATGATAAGAATGCTAAACTGGTAAAAAAGACCACAAAAAAAGTAGAAAACACAACAACTATTACCCCAAAAAAAACCATTACATTTTTCCCAGAAGGAGGCTCTTTAATTGAGGGTTTAAGCTCAATCGTTGCCTTTAAAACCAATGATGAAATGGGTAATGGACTAAAAGCTAAGGGAAGTGTTATCTCCTCAAAAGGAGATACGGTAACAACTTTTCAAAGTACGGAAGCAGGAATGGGAATTTTCGCCTTCTCGCCTTTGGCTAATGAAAATTATAAGGTAGAATGGTTACATGACACCGAAAAACTGACCACGACCTTACCAGTTGCCTTAAAAAAAGGATTCGCTCTTCATGTAACAACTGATTCAGCAACAATTAGGCTAGCCATCAGCACAAACGATGTTACATTTAATGAGTTGCAAAACAAACCAATCACCATTGCCATTAAACACGCCGGTGATAATGTTTACACAGGAACAGTTGATTTAAGGAAGGCAACAGTATCTGTAACTATTCCGACAAAAGATTTGCCTGCCGGACTTGCTACTTTAACCTTGCTAGACAATTTAGGTAGGCCTCAATGTGAGCGTTTAATTTATATCCAATCAACTAATAAAATCAATCTTGCAATCAGTTCGGACAAACAAATATATAAGGCCAGAGAGAAAGTTGAACTTAAGATAAGGGCAACCAATGAAGATGGAAAACCTGTAAAAACAAATTTATCTCTTGGAGTAGTCGATGGTTTGATTCCGGTAGACGAGACTAATGTTGTAACTTACTTAATGCTACAGTCTGAAATAAAAGGAGAGATAAAAAATGCAGACCAATATTTTGACCCTCAAAACGCAGGAAGATTTAAACAACTGGATTTATTATTGCTAACACAAGGGTGGAGGGATTATTTGTGGAAAAAACTTGCTGATTCTACAATCAAAATAAGTTATATGCCAGAACCTGGAATAACTATTACTGGTTCAGTGAAGGAGAAATTAGGTAATAAGCCATTGCCAGAAATGAACATTACTTTATTTGCGCCTGATTTCAAAGGCGATAAAATTTATATCACAAAGACTGATGCCGCCGGACGTTATTATTTAGATGGCTTAAATTGGAATGGAAATAAAGCAATCAAACTTTCTTCTAGAAACAATAAAAACGAAAAAAAGGGGTGGTTACAAATTGATACTTTATTCAAACCGATAACAGTAAACATAAAGAACTTTAATCCGCTTGCAGTTTCAACTACTGTAAATGACGAAATTATCAAGAGATCATCATACAATAAAAAATATAAATTAGGTGATTCTATCATGTTAGATGAGGTTAAGATTGTTGGAAACAAAAAACAAAGAGTTGAGTTGTTTGAAGAATCATTATCCACCTTTGGCTATCCTGATGAAGTTTTTAATATCAGTGCTGCCGATTATGATTACAAAAGTTTAGAACATTTTTTGTTGACTAAAGCAAAAGGTGCAAGGTCGGCCCCAATGGATGATAGTGTCTCAACTGCTGGAATTGTTTTCCCAAGGGGGGGAAGGCCTAGAATGGTGGTAAATAATAGAGAAGATTTACAAAACAGGTTCGATTATTATGAGCTTACTATGAATCAAATTAATAAAGTTGTAATTAAACACCTGGTTAATGTAAGTGGAGACGATGTTTATGTAATCTACCTTGACCTTAAACCAGAAGCGTTGTTAGGTCCAAATCTTGATATTTTAAACCTAAATCTTAATGGCTACTACACTGCTAAAACATTTTATTCCCCTAACTATTCCATCGCAAGTTCAACTACTTTTAGAGATTTAAGAACTACCATTTTTTGGGCTCCGCTGTTAAAGACCAATGCAAATGGAGAAGTCAGCGTATCATTCTATAATTCTGATAATAAAGGAAAGGTAAACGTAAGAGCTGATGGAATTACAGAACAAGGTGCAGCGGTAGCGACTAAATCAACTTACAAAGTGCAATAATATGAAGGGAAAATTCTTTAAAATATTGTCACTGTTGATTGCCTTTTTACCGCTAGCCTTAAATGCCCAAGTAAAAAAGAAACCTAACATCATTGTTATTCTGGCGGATGACATGGGTTATTCTGATATTGGCTGTTTTGGCTCAGAAACTAAAACCCCAAACCTTGATGAGATGGCCGCCAAAGGCTTACCAAGGCTACTTGAATAAAAACTGCGTAACCATTGCCGAAGCTTTAAAACCATATGGTTACACTACTTTAATGGCAGGCAAATGGCACGTTGGTCAGGCACCAGAAAACTGGCCAGTTAAAAGAGGTTTCGATCACTACTTTGGTTTGATAGATGGGGCAGGCAGTTATTTTGGTCCATACCCTTATCGCCAAAAACAAAAATTAACCATTGCCTTAGATGATAAAGAGTATACACCCGGAAAAGATTATTATTCTACCAATGCCTATACGGATTATGCCTTAAAATTTATTGATGCCAATAGCAAAACTAAGAAACCATTCTTTTTATACCTAGCTTATCAAGCACCTCATTGGCCTTTGCAAGCTTTGCCACAAGACATTGCCAAATACAAAGGAAAATACATGCAAGGTTGGGATGAACTGCGTGAAGCTCGCTTTAAAAGGATGCAAGACATGGGTATCATTGCCAAAAACATCAAACTTTCTCCAAGAGATAACAACCTGCCAGAATGGAATTCATTATCTCAAGAAGAAAAACTGAAATGGGACGATAAAATGGCAGTTTATGCTGCCATGCTAGATTGTATGGATCAAAACATAGGTCGGATTAGGAAAAAGCTGAAAGACCTAGGCGAAGACAATAATACCGTAATTATGTTTCTTTCGGATAACGGCGCAAGTAATGAAACCATTAACCCGAATGGCTTTTTGCCTGATATTTTTCAGCGCAGCAAAAAGTTAGCAAGCGACCCAACTTCCTTTACGGCTTACGGTTTTGAAGGAGCCAATGTGAGCAATACACCATTTAGGTTATTCAAACATTGGGAATATGAAGGTGGGACCGCAACTCCATTTATCGCCTATGGCCCAAATTTGGTTAAGCCTGGCACAACTTCTCACCAACCAGCACATATTATAGATATCATGACCACTTGTTTGAATCTTGCAGGTGCAAAATATCCAGCCATTTATAAAGAAAATAAGATTAAGCTAACGGCAGGGGTAAACCTTGTTCCGTTATTTAAAGGGCAAAAATGGATTGGTCATGATGCTTTGTTTTTCGAACATGAAGGCAATCGTGCAGTTAGACAAGGCGATTGGAAATTGGTATCAAACTACCCAGATAACGAATGGCATTTGTTTAATATGGTGAATGATAGAACAGAGTTGAATGACTTGAGTAAATCTCAACCTAAAAAAGTTGAAGAATTAATAAAGTTATATAACAATTGGGCAGAAAAATCTGATGTGATTTCTTTTGAAAAATTAGCTACTAAAAAAGGAGAAGGATATTGAAGGAATGAGACTATGCAGAATTTTTCTCCCTCTAATTTTGCAGATGACGGAGATTTATCTTTATTATCTGCGGAATCCCTGTAATCTTCGGGATTAATTAGCGCCTAGCAGGACTGTACAGGAAAGACAAACATTAAATTATTCGCATTTTACACCACACAAATACTAACCAAATTGAAATTAAAATCCGCTCTAATTAAACTATCAATGCTAGTTGCCTTTCTGGTAGGTAGTAGCTTCAACTTGTTTGCGCAGCGACAAATGGAGAAATTGGACAGAGGACTTATCGCTATGCGACAAGGAGCTGACTCTGTATATGTTGGCTGGCGATTATTAGGCACAGAACCTGATGAGATTGCTTTTAATCTTTACCGTAAAACGGGAGAAAAACCAGCTGTTAAGCTGAACAATCAACCGATTATCCAAAGCACAAACTTTATAGATACGAAGGTCGATTTCAGCTTTGCAAATACTTATTTTGTAAAAGCTGTAATTAAAGGGGTAGAACAATTCGCTAGTAAATCATATGTCTTGCCAGTTAATGTCCTATCAAAACAATACTTAGATATTCCATTAAAAACACCAATAGGCTATTCTCCAAATGATTTGTCGGTTGGCGA
>SEDG01000293.1 GCA_004295885.1 Pedobacter sp.
GCAACGCAACTGTAGAACAACGAGTAATTGGCTCTGGCCGAGTAAGAAAAATATAAACGCTTTTAACACACACAAGAAAAAGCCCAAGCTCTTCGATATCATATCGGGGAGCTTTTTTTGTTTTGTCATTCCGAGCCTGCGAGGAATCTCTTAGCTTATAACATGCTTTTAAATTTTTGAAGAGCGATTTCTGTTTTCCAATTAAAGCAAGCCCTGCTATTGTTGCAATCTTTTTGGCAGTATTAATGCGCAAATTTATGAAAGCAACTGCTTCAAAAAGTATTTGCACGCTATCAGGTCTATCTACAAATTGTAGTGCAAAAACAAAAAGCAATGCGTGAGAGGTTAATCTAAGAAGTAATAATCAATAATATAATTAATTTAATAATAGGATATTAAACGTTTATATTCGTTTATAAATGATGAAAAACGCAATGGAGTTGCGCCAAGCGACGAGTTACCAGTAATTGTATGACGACACGAACATTAATAATCATATCGACATTGACTGCTTTGTTTTTCAGTTCCTGCAAGTCGACACCAGACTTGACAGAGGACGAAGTTTATACTATCATAAACGAAATTATTGCGGACGACAGTTTATACATAGATAGAGTATGCTGGAAATTTAAAGACTTGCAATTGACTGACGAATACAAGAAAGAATTCACACAAGACGACATTTCATTTATTACTGGACAAAGTGTGCAATTCAAGAACTTAAAGGTAAAACCCAATAAATTAAAGTGGTATAAAAGACGTAGCAAGACATTTGAATTTACAACAGTTGACACAGTTTGCGACCAAGGAATTTTACACCATATTACTTTCCCTCTTATTTCTGCGGACAGACGAAAAGTAATAATTGAATTTCAAGAAGACTGTAATTGTATGTTAGGTGGACAAGGTGGCAAGGACTTATACGAGAAACAAAATGGACATTGGCTTCGGACAAAAGGGTTTGACCATTGGATAAGTGAAAACAAGAAATGGAAAGACGAAAAACAACTACTGGTAACAGCACATTTGCAATAGGCTGGGTTTCGTGCTCCGCAGACAGTTTAGTGGTAGCCGAAAGTTTAGTGCTCCGCATAAAGTTCAGTGGTAAAAATCCCGCCCATCGCAAATCTGCAAAACGTTAGCGGCAAGTGTAGAACGACAGTCCGCAAAAATAAAACACCACGCAAAAATGAATTTTTTAAAGAAATTATTTGGACAAACCGAACCAGATGAAAATTACGAACCGAAAATAACTGTTGAAAAAATTCAGCAATTGTTTGAATATGGAAAACGAGAAAATTTAATTGGAACTGGCGACGATAATTTGATAGGAAAATACAAAGTGGGACATCAAATCCGTTGGGAGACAGAAAGTAAATTTAGAAAAGCATATAACGATATTCCTGCTCAAACTGTTCCGCCTCACATACAATGGGGAAACAATCCTGTTTTTGGTTATGTTTCAATTCTCGACAATAAAGTCCAATATCATTATGCAGAAGATGGCGGTTCAGCGGTATTTATTTGTCCAATAACGACGAATACAGAACATATTAAATTTATTGACGAGATTTTTGAACATTATTACAATAAATTCGGACTTCCCAATGTCTTAAATCAAATAAAAATTACAAAAGAAAAAGCAAACAAAACTGACAAAATGAAGTTTTTGGAAGAATATCTAAAAACTCAAGACCAAGAATTTTTCAATGACAATCTTTGTGACGACGAAGATATTTATGAAATTGCAATGTGGATTGATTGGCGTGAAGAAGATGAAAATATTATAAACTATTGTGAGGACATTCTTCAAACCGAACAACTTTCTGTAGAAACCTTAGACGCTGAAAACGAAAGAGGATTTGACACAATCATAACTTATAATAATCAAGAAATTTCAATCCCTTACAAAGGTAATGGAGCAGACAGAGATACAACAATCAAAACGCTTAATCTATCAATTCAATCTGAATTTGAAATAAGACTTTGTAAAGAAAGTTTAGGTAGCGACACTTTATGTTTTGTTCCACTTACAAACAAGCAATGGAATGAGCTTGACAAGAATTATCCTAAACAAGTAAACGAAAAATTTGAAAAAATAACAACCGAGACAAAAATGTTCGGCTAAAAACACCAGCCGCTAACAAGGGTTTTGCAATAGTGGGGCGAAACTGCAAAGTTCAACGGTAGTTCTTCGATTGAACTTTTGTGCAAAATTGAAGATTTGTGCTTCGATTTCCCGCCCGAACGCCAAGCGCCAAAACGTTAACTTCTAATTCAAAACAGAAGTTATACTCCCACAATAAAATCTGCTAATCTGCGGCTATCAATTTAAAACTGAAATCCCAGCGCCGAAAAATTCTCCAGATATCTTATCGTTTGGCTTGCTCCATCTAAATCATCTCTTCCTGTAGTGTGAATAGCAGACAAGCTAGTAAATCCAACCTTTGTTGTATTTTGAATATAGAATTTTTTAGTGAAGTGAAATTTCAATCCTGCTTTTGCAGAAACACCGTAACCCGCGATGTTCCAGAAGTTATTTTCGCCGACTCCGAACAAGCGCACATCTGTTCTAGGTATCATTAGACCAACACCAACACCCGTTTCCATCGTTAACATATTCTTTTGAGATTTCGCTACCCAAATATCATCATAACGCTCTAATTCTGTGCTCACGTAATTGAAGCCGTCTGTATGCTCAAACTTCAACATATCGTCTTTAACTGTTAACGGCGTATTGTTATAGGTACCTGCATAAGTCCCTGTTGGTATTGCTGGATCAGAAATAGTTGCATTAATATAACCATCTACATTTACTGTTTGTGGCACATCCATTACATATTTCATATGGTCCCAGCCTAATGAAATACTATAATTATCTTTAATAAAATAACCGAAACGGAAGTTGAACTGTGGCGTAGTAAGCTCTAGAGGGTTGATATAATCTGTAGAAAGTTTCGATGGCCTATCTTTCGCTGTAATATTTTTTAAGGTGAAATTATAACCAGGACCTTTAAAGTTCAAATCGCTGGTATCATACCACGAGAAATTCCATCCCCAATGCACAAACCATTCTCCTTTACGAGAGAAATTTCTATGATTGCCATTAGTAAAAAGGCTTTTACCGATTTTGGCTTGACTAATAGGAGGAGTAATAATATCTTGAGCGCTCACTTTTCTACCAAACAGCAACGCAAATACCAAAACAGCAGATTTTTTCATAACACTACGTACTTAACACATAATAATGCGTTAAATACGTAAAGCTAGTTATTTATCAATCACTACTGCATTTTTAGCCAATTTATAAAGTGATTTTACAAATGAATGTGAATTGACGCCTTAGAACCTTGTATATAAAGCCAGCTGTGCTACTCGATTTGAAGTGTTCCTGGCAATACCATTCGTATACTGATTTAAATAACCTGCTTCTAAGTCGATGTGTTTAGAAAAGCGATAACCCCCAGCAATATATAATCTATTTTGGTCGAATAAGCTATTGTTTAACAGCTCTTTATTCTGAATATTTAAGAATACCTCATTTTGCAGGGCAACAAAAGGCCCTTTGCTAAAAACTTCAACTTTCCCTTGCAATGGCTGCATTAACCTAACGAAATAGCGAAATCGTTGTGCGAAAATTTCATCGCCATTGGTTTGCTCTATAAAACGTTGCTCTAATCTCGCCCTATGGCTTACAAAGCTCGACTTTAATTTGTGAGCGAAAATATACTGCTCCCAGATTCTATTTTCTGTTAAAACGGTGTTCGAAGTCCCTACCAATCTTGT
>SEDG01000294.1 GCA_004295885.1 Pedobacter sp.
TTTTTATCGGTAAAAAAATGTCTTTTTACAATTCTATCAATCAATAAGCTTTGTTGTTCAAATAACTGACAAACAGAACAACCAGCCAAATGAAATTTAAGTTCAAATTGCTCCTTTATTGAAATCCTAGTTATGCTCTTTTTCTCAATCAAAAAAGTGGCCCGGCGACAGTTGTAAGAAATCTTTTTTAGTGCGTTCATAACCAATTTTTTTGAAGACAAGCTCTAAGGCTAAGCTTTGTCCGATGAATAATTACCCAAAAATTTGCAGATGTTAGTCGAAGTTCTGAAAGAATTACTTCAGTTTTTTCTTCGTCTAGGTGTTTCATTGCAAATACCGATGCCCATAAAGCCGGAAGTTTCTGCATACATACCTGTAAAACCTTATTAAACTCCTTGGCTTGAAGTGCGTCTTGTCCAGACTCGAATGGTTTTGGCGCATGTTCTTTTTTCCAATGCCCATCATCAGCATTAAAAAAATCTTCTTGAAGCGATTCTTCTGCAGCTAGTTTTTTGACATGATTGAGCCCTGAAGATTCCTTCCGGTATACATCGATAATTTTAAACTTTAAAATAGCAGTTAGCCAAGTACGTTCGCTACACCTTCCATCAAAACCGGTGACCCCTTTCAATGCTGCCAAAAAAGTCTCTTGAACCAAATCTCTTGCCAAATCATCATTACGAACCCTTAAAAAGGCATACTTAAAAAGATAATCAGCATGGTCTTCAACCCAATTTTTGGGCTGTAGCAATAACGATTGTCCAGTTAGGACTTTATCTTCTTTCTTAGTTGGCATAGGTTGCTTTCATGTAGTATAAATATAGTTTATTCTGCATTAGTCGGGCAACTTACTACATCCTTACATTTTTTTTTAAAATGAACTCCACTTTTTTTAACCTGAAAAAATTTGAAGAAAGTTTGTAAGGCTTGTAAAAAATAGACGACCAATGGGCAAACAATATGAGATAAATTATGAGAATAATAATTACGATGCTATTGCTAGTTTTCTCACTAACACCAGCATCTGCCCAAACAGCACAACGCAAGAAAAACTTCAATTTAGACAAGAGTGCACTTGCAATCGAAGGTTTTGACCCTGTAGCTTATTTTACTTTGAAAAAAGCAGTACAAGGTAAAAAGGAAATCAGTTTAATTAATGACGGTGTTATCTACCATTTTGCAACAACCCAAAACCGTGAACTTTTTAAAGCCAATCCATTAAAATATGAGCCTCAGTTTGGTGGCTGGTGTGCTTATGCAATGGGTAAAACCGGCGAGAAAGTGACGGTAGATGAAAAAACTATTCACTCTTACTGCAATGCTGCTAATGACCGTATCACTGGTTAAAGCGCAAAAATCTGAAATCTTCTGTACTTCTGGCAAGGCGATTAAAGGATATGACCCTGTTGCTTTTTTTACCGAATCTAAGCCTGTAAAAGGTGCCGACAGTCTTTCTTACTCTTACAAAGATGCTACTTGGCTTTTCTCTTCAAAAGCCAATTTAGAAAGCTTCAAAAAATCGCCAGAAAAATACACTCCACAATATGGTGGCTATTGCGCTTATGGAACCGCAGATGGGCACAAAGCACCAACACAAACAGATACATGGACCATTGTTGATAGCAAGCTCTATTTTAATTACAATGGAAAAGTAAAGGAGATGTGGACAAAACAACAAGCGGCATTCATTGAAAAAGCAAACACACAGTGGCCATTGATTAAAGACAAACCTTAATTCCATAAACCATGCAAACAAAAAAACAAAACATTTTTATTTGGGCAGCAAGGCTGATAGCGGCCATAATCCTTTTACAAACACTCTTTTTTAAGTTTTCTGCAGCTCCAGTTTCGATATACATATTCACTGAATTAGGGATAGAACCTTGGGGCAGGATAGGAACCGGGATACTTGAACTAATTGCTTCCATCCTAATACTTATTCCAAAAACGACTGTTTATGGCGCTATTCTGGGGTTTGGCCTAATGGCTGGAGCACTCCTATCGCATTTAACCAAATTAGGCATTGAGGTGCAACATGATTCTGGAAAATTATTCATACTGGCAGTAATCGTTTTTGCCAGTTGTCTCTTTTTAATTATTTCAGAACGAAATAAACTCTTGACGTTCATCAAAAAATAAGATCATGATCAACCAGCTTAGTCAATCTATTTGTTACTTGCTCTCACAGCTTGAAAATGCTATTGATACATTGTCTGATGAACAATTTCGCGAACCAATATCACTATTAGGTCAAGCTTCCATTGGTCAGCATGTTAGGCATATTTTAGAGTTCTACATTGAGCTTGGAAATGGTTATCAAACTGGGATTATAGACTATGACAAACGTAAACGAGATCATAATCTTGAGACTTTTAGGGAAATGGCGATCACCAAGCTTCAACAAATAAACAGCTTAATCAACTTAGAGAATAAGGAACTAAATATCATAGCTGAATATAGTTTTGAGGGTGAAACAAAACAGCAATTGCCCACAAACTATTATAGGGAGTTAATGTATAATCTAGAACATACTGTACATCATATGGCGTTAATTAGAGTTGGTTTTAGCCTTACTTCTAAAATCATATTACCAGAAGATTTTGGAATTGCGAGTTCAACACTCAAGTATAGAAAAGCATGTGCACAGTAAGTTTTATTCCGACAAACGATGGTGTTATCATTACATCAAATCGTGATGAAAACAGTGAACGTGGCAGTGCATTTCCTCCTGTTATCGAAAACTATGGGGATTATCAATTAGCTTATCCGAAAGACCCTAAGAGCGGTGGTACTTGGATTGCTGTTAAGGACAACGGCGATTTCGCTGTATTGCTAAATGGAGCATTCGAAGATCATGTCAAACTTCCATCCTACCGCAAAAGCAGAGGAATAATTTTATTAGAAATCATACAATCAAAAATACCTGAACAAAATTTTGATGAGATAAATTTAGCTGAGATTGAAAGTTTCACACTCATTCTTTATAAAAAAAATAGCTTAAAAGAATGCAGATGGGATGGGTTTCAAAAACACAAGAAATTGTTAAAAGTTAATCAACCTTGTATTTGGTCTTCAGCCACACTTTACCCGCAACATGTAAGAGAAGAAAGAGAAAAGTGGTTTAACGATTGGATAGAAAAAGAACCAAAAATCAATCAAAATAAAGCCATTCGCTTTCACCAGTTTGCAGGGACTGGTGACAAAGAAAATAGCTTGGTAATGGCACGGAATAACAATATTTCAACAGTTAGCATCACCTCTGTCGAGATTAGCTCAGCAAGCGCTGACATACTCTATAAAGACCTTAAAAGTGGGGTTGATAAAGAGATTAGCTTTAAAATACCTAGAGTTAACGCTAAGTCATCACCCTTTGAAAAACTGAAGTTGAATTTTAGGGTTGCAGCCATTAAAGCCATTAACTGGGAATATTGGCCAATGCATTTGGTGTATGCGCCGATGTACATCTATTGGTTATACCTTAGCGCAAAGGCACGTAGTTTCTTTTTTTTCAGCGCCGCAAACCCTATGAGGCTGAATTCAGGCTTTGCCATGGAAAACAAAAGTGACAGCTATAAACACTTAAACAAGCAGTTTTACCCCAAGACAGTATTATTTGCCAATGGAACAAATGCACCAGAATTAAAAGCTAGGTTGGCAGACGAAGAAATTGGTTTTCCTTTAATCGCAAAACCAGATATGGGAGAACGAGGTACCGGCGTAAAATTAATAGCTAACCTAGCGGATCTTGCTGATTACAGCAGGCAGAGCAAAGCCAATTTTCTAACGCAAGAATTTATTGACTACAAAAATGAAGTGGGTATTTTCTATCATCGCCTACCAGATGCTGCAAATGGTAAAATTACTGGCATTGTTGGTAAGGAATTCTTAACAATAACAGGAGATGGAAAATCAACAATGGAGGTTTTAATCAAAAAAAACAACAGATACCTTTTACAACTTAACACACTGAAAAACCTTTATGGGGCTCAGCTAGAGCATCTCTTACCAATTGGAGAAGAGAAAATTTTAGTGCCTTTTGGTAACCACTGCAGGGGTGCTAAGTTTATAGACTTGAGTTACATGATCAGCAGAAACCTTACTTTGGTTATAGATAATGTTTGCAAGCAATTACCAGAGTTTTATTTTGGGAGACTTGATATTAAGTTTAAGAATTGGGACGATTTTGAACAAGGAAGGAATTTTTCTATTATTGAACTGAATGGCGCTGCAAGCGAGCCAACTCATATGTACGATCCAAAACATTCGATATTTTTTGCCTGGAAAGAAATAAAGAAGCATTGGGATTTACTTTATAAAATCAGCAAAAGCAATGCAAAAAATAAATCTATCCCACTGATGACGACGGTTGAAGGTTTGAAACTGCTGAAGGTGCATAGCGAGCATATTAAAGGGCTTTCAAAAATATAGTCTAACTGTTGATTTTTTAGTTGAAAAACTACGATTAACAAAAAAGCCTTATAACTTGCACTATAAGGCATTAAACCTAATTTATGATTTGATGGGGATTTAAAAACCTACAAGGTTATTTTGATTTTTTCTGATAACTACCAAAAAGCTTAATTAAAATATCTAGACTATTAGTGATGATTCCATCAACACCAAGTTTGCCTAAGGCAATCATATCTTCTTCTTTATCAACTGTCCACGGAACAATTTGCATCTTTTTCTCGTGTACTTTTTTTACCATTTCGGCATCTACTCCACTATAATATGGACTATAAATAGCCGGAACAAAACCTAAAATTGCTATATCTCCTTCAAGTCCGCTTTTATTTGTACTCAATTG
>SEDG01000295.1 GCA_004295885.1 Pedobacter sp.
TAACAAAAATCTAATTAAACATGGCTGGAGGAAAAGAAACGACAAGGCAGAAGATGATCAATATGATGTATCTGGTATTGCTTGCAATGCTTGCGTTGAATGTTTCAGATACAATCTTAAATGCTTTTAAAAATATTAATGATAGTTTGGATGATTCTAAAACTAATGTAAGCAATAGCTTAGATCAGGTATTTAATGCATTTAGAGATACAGAATTAAAAAATAAACCAGAAAGGGCTCAGCCTCTTTGGGATAAAGCTCAAAAGGCGAAAGCTTACGCGGATGAACTGAATAAGGATATCCTAAGGTTAAAGGAAGAATTTAAAACCGCTGGCGATGGTATCGATCCAGAAACTGGGGATTTCGTGTTAAGAGAAAATCAAGATATCGCTAGTAATATCATGATCAATAAGAAAGAAGGCGAAAAACTTAAAAATAAAATTAATGATACTAGAGCGAAGTTAATCGCTTTGTTAGATAAAAAAGATCAAGAAAACGTATCGTTTTCTTTAGAAGCCAAAGACCCAATCAAAGCTAACAACGGCAGAAAATGGGAAGAAGTTAATTTTGGAGAAGGTATTCCTTTAACTGCAGCGAATACTATCTTAACTAAAATTCAATCAGATCTTCAAAATGCTGAAGCAGAAATCGTTAAGAAAATCTTTGGTGAGTTGAACCCAACTCAAATGACTTTAGATAAGTTTAAAGCAGTTGCTGTTCCATCTGGTAGCTATGTAATTCAAGGGCAACCTTACAAAGCAGAAGTATTTTTAACTGCAAGTGATTCAAAATCTAATCCATCAATTACTGTTAATGGAAGTGAATTGGCTGTAAAGGATGGAGTTGGAACCTATACAGGTGGTACTGGAAGTGTTGGTTCATTTACTTGGAAAGGTACAATTAGAGTAAAACAAGCAAACGGAGAAGTTAAAACTTATGATACAGAACCAATCACTTATCAAGTAGCTAAACCATCAGCAACTGTTTCTTCTACAAACTTAAATGTTATTTATGCGGGTATCCCAAATCCATTTTCAGTATCGGCACCGGGTTTTTCTTTAGAGAGTATCAAAGCAAGTATTTCAGGTGGCTCAATGTCTGGCGGTGCTGGTAAATTTATGGTGAATGTTCCAGGTAGTATGGTTGGGCAACAAGTAACGATAAATGTTTCTGGCAACGTGGGTGGCAAATCATTAAACTTGGGGAGCAATGCATTTAGAGTTAAGCCAATTCCTAATCCGATGGCTAGAATCTCGGGAAAAACTGGTGGAATTATTTCTGGAGCGAGAGTTCCTTCTGAAACTATTTCTGCTACTATTGATAATTTCGAATTTGATGTAAAAGTTAGAGTTACTAAATTTACTTTGGTAATTATAAAACCAAGACAAGAACCTCAGACAATTTATTGTACTGGTGATACTTTTAGTGGTGCGGCAAAAGCAGCGATGGCTAATTTACCTTTTAACTCAAGAATAATAATTGATAATGTACAAGCTCAAATGCCGGATGGACGTACTCCGACATTGAACTCTATGTCGTTTGTCGTAAATTAAGATACCATGAAAAAAATATTTTTTCTTTCTATATTAAGTTTGGCAACTGTTCTTGCTTTTGCTCAAACACCAGGTAATCCGCCGGCAGCTAATTCAACTGTTCCAAAGAAAAAACTTCCGAAAAAAGATGGTTTTATCTTTAGAGAAGAAAATGTTGCTGATACAGTGGTTCCGTATTCTGTAGTAAACAAAGAAGATGTTTATTTTACAAAAAGAGTTTGGCGTGAGATTGATTTGCGTGATCGTGGAAATGAAATCATGTCATCTCCAAAAGTAAATTTAATAGGTGTAATCTACAAAGCACTTAACGATGGAGAACTAGATTTATATTCGCCTAATGATGAGGATTTTCAAGGTGAGCCAATCAGTCAGAAAAAAGATGCTGCAGCAAAAACGAATGCTAACTCTGCTGTTGATAGCGCATTTTTAGGAGTTAACCCAGCTACCAATGAAGTAAACAGAGCAGATAACGAATTTTTTAAATCTCGATTCATCGCGTTAAGAATCAAGGAAGATTGGATTTTAGATATTAGAAGAGGGATTTTCGAACCTCGTATTGTTGGTGTTGCGCCAGTCATTATGCAATTGAGTTTCCCACAAGATAATAATGGTAATCCAGTAATTGATCCAGTATCTGGAAAGCCAAAAGTAGATACGTTAGGCACGCCTGCAGTTGGTTGGCTATATTTTGATGATTTGAGACATATTTTGGTTAAAACTAAGGTGGCCAATAATAACAACGACAACTCGGGAATTAACTTTGATGATGTTTTTGTAAGAAGGTTATTCTTTAGTAATATCACTAAAGTTTCTAATACGGCTGATGAAAGATTTAAAGACTATCTGGCGAATTCAAAAGACCAGCTGTTAGAGTCAGAACGTTGGAAAAAATACATAGCAGATTTTGAACAGGGCCTCTGGGAATATTAAAAGCCCCACCCAACCCTCTCCAAAAGGAAGGGCTAATAATGCATAAAAAAAGGAGCAGACTGTAAGTTTGCTCCTTTTTTGTTTTTACATATAATCACACTCTCTATAAGCCCCCTTCAGGAGGTTGGGGGTTAAAATAATCGGCTAAAGCGATGATTTGTTTCTTATTTAGAACTTGAGCCAACTCTTCTTCCTTCGCTTCCTTAATTCTTTTAACTGATTTGAACTTAACTAGCAATTTATCAGCAGTAGTTTTTCCAATCCCTGGGATAATTTCCAATTCTGTTTTGAGTGTGCCTTGGTCTCTTTTCTTCCTATGAAATGTAATCCCGAAACGGTGCGCCTCATCACGCAACTGCTGGATAATTTTTAAGGTCTCCGATTTTTTATCTAAGTATAAGGGAAAACTATCACCAGGATAATATAATTCTTCTAGTCTTTTGGCAATGCCGATGACAGTTACTTTCTTGTCAATCCCTAGTTTTTTTAGACTGCTAACTGCTGATGATAATTGACCTTTACCGCCATCAATTATAATCAATTGAGGCAATGTTCCTTCTTCCTCCAACATTCGTTTATAGCGCCTATAAACCGCTTCTTCCATCGTGGCAAAATCGTTTGGACCTTCAACGGTTTTAACATTAAAATGGCGATAATCTTTCTTGCTTGGTTTAGCATCCTTAAACACTACAATTGCAGAAACTGGATATTTACCTTGAAAGTTTGAATTATCAAAACACTCTATATGCTGAGGTAATTGAGTTAATCTTAAATCTTTTTGCATCTGACTTAAAATTCGGTCTGTTCTTAAGTCTGGATTTAGCTTTTCGTATTGATTTAGTTTCTCTTTTTTAAAGAACAAAACATTTTTTTGAGAAAGCTCGAGAAGTTTCTTTTTCTCACCAAGTTTTGGTACTATCAATTTCAAGTTTTCATCAACCAACAAAATGGTGAATGGAACAACAATTTCCCTTGAAGTGCTTTTGAACTTAGTTCTGAATTCAGTTATGGCAATCGTTAAAAGTTCTTCATCGGTTTCATCCAAACGTTTTTTAATCTCAATGGTTTGGGTCTGAATAATGCTCCCATTCATCACCTTTAGGTAATTCACAAAAGCATACCGCTCATCTGATGCAATACTTACCACGTCAATATTTGTAATTGCGCTATTAACAACCGTAGATTTACTTTGATATTTTTCTAAAACACCCAACTTTCGCTGGTAGGAATAAGCCAATTCAAAGTTTAAATCTTCAGATGCAGTTTTTATAACCTGATTAACACTACGGATAGGTTTTATCATCTTTCAACATGATATTGTAGCGAGGCTGATGTTTCTTAATCAGGCTGTTCTCCAGTAACCAAGCATCAATCTCTGTATCAACTATTGTAAAACTTATTCTTCTGATTTTAGAAACAAGAACACGCGTTTTCCCATTAAACTGGCTGTCCTGATTAAAATAAGAGCCAACTCTGTTCCGTAAATCTTTCGCCTTGCCTATGTATATCAGCAAATCATCCGAATCGTAGTATTGGTAAACACCAGGTTTATGCGGAATATCAGCTAATGCCTTTTTATAATCGAAACTGCTCATTTAGACTACAAATCTATTGAAAAAATGTTGAGCCCTTTAAGGGAATAGGTTTTAAAAACCCAATTTTTTGTCAAGTTCTGTGGTTCCCTGCTCTTGTTGAAGGTATTGATTACAATCATAAACAATTGACACACCACTTTTCGGAGGTTCAAAATCAGCTTTGCTAATTTTGAACCTCGGATTTGCATAAACTCGTTTCATAAAGCCCGCATAAATTGGCAGGGCGGAATTTGCTCCTTCACCATCCCTAGTGCTGGTAAAATGAAACGCTCTATCCTCGCAACCTGTCCAAACACCAGCTACTAAATCTGGCGTAATTGCCATGAACCAACCATCAGAATTGTTTTGCGTTGTGCCTGTTTTTCCGCCTGTTGGTGCATTTACACCATACTTATAACTTAGTCTTGAGCCGGTACCTCCAGTAATTACCCCCTTCAACATTCTGGTCATTACATAAGCAACTTCCTCATTCATGACAACTTTAATAACAGGTTTGCTGTCATATAAGACCACGCCATTCTTATCTTCAATTTTTAAAATATAAGTAGGCTGTGTCCATGCACCTCTATTTGCAAAAACCCCGTAAGCACCAACCATGTCAAAAATGGATGCATCAAAAGAGCCCAAACATATGGACGGTACAATGGGCACATCAGAAGTAATACCCATTTTTTTAATTTGAGTAGCCACAGCTGTAGGCCCAACTTGTTGCATTAAGTAGGCGGCAATATAATTCTGAGAATAAGCCAGTGCTTTTTGTAGGGTGATAGAACCAGGTAAAGTTCCTGACGAACGTGGTGTCCAATCTTCGCTACCAGGATTGGAAATGGTAACTGGAACGTTAGGAACAGTTAGGCAAGGAGATATTCCATTTTCTACAGCAACAGTATAAGTGAAAGGCTTAGCTGTTGAACCCACTTGACGTGTTCCCATTTTAACTTGGTCGTATTTGAAATGTTCGAAGTTTATGCCACCTACCCAAGCTTTAATGTAGCCTGTTTTTGGGTCCATCGCCATCATCGCATTGCGCAACAATAGTTTATAGTATTTAACAGAGTCGATGGGTTTCATCAACGTGTCTATATTTCCTTTCCAAGTAAAAATGGAAAGCATACTTTTTGTATTAAAATCTTCTTTAATTTCTTCGTCAGTTTTACCTTCTAATTTTAAAGCTTTGTAACGATCTGAGCGTTTTACGCCCTGCTCAATCTGTAGCTCCATTCCTTTAAAGGGGTTACGGCCTTTCCAACTTCTGGCAAATTGTGCTTGAAGAATTTTCATGTACTCTTTTTGAGCCTCTTCCGCGTACACCTGCATGTCATAATTAATGGTGGTGGTGATTTTCAAACCGTCTCTATCTAAATCATAAGGCACTCCATTTTTAGTTATCGAGCGTTCTTCTAAGATCTTCTTCACTTCAGATTTTAAAACAGACCTAAAATAAGGCGCAATTCCTTCATTAGTTGTTGCGGCATTAAAGTGTAAGTCTAAAGGTTTGTCTTTTACAGCATCGAAATCTGCTTGTGTTAACAATTCTGCCTTAACCATTAATGCCATCACAGTATTACGTCTTGCTAATGCCCTTGCAGGATTTCTAGTAGGCGAATATCTTGTTACACCTTTTTGAATCGCAACCAAAACTGCAGCTTGAGGCACTGTTAATTTATCTGGTGTTGTATTAAAATATACTCTGGCGGCAGATTTAATTCCGTATGCTTGATTCCCAAAATCAACCGTGTTTAAATACATGGTGATGATTTCTTCCTTAGTATAATTTCTTTCCAGTTTTACTGCAATTACCCACTCTTGAAACTTTTGAATAACTCTTTTTAAGTAATTTTTTTGCCTTCCTTCATCAGAAAATAGGTTTAGCGCCAATTGTTGCGTTATCGTACTTCCACCTTGTTTTTTGCCAATTAAGATATAAGCAAAAATGGTAAAGGTTCTTTTAAAATCTATTCCAGAATGTGAAAGGAAACGAACATCTTCAGTCGCAATTAACGCATTGATTACATTCGGTGAGATTTGACTGTAATTCACATTAGATCGATTTTTAACAAAATAGGTTCCTAAAACTTTTCCATCTTCTGAAAAGATTTCGGTTGCCTCATTGCTTTTTGGGTGCTCAATTGCTCTGAAAGATGGAATTTCGCCAAAAAGACCGAAGCCTATCAAAACAATAAATAAGGCAAAAAGTACCAGTCCGCCGATAAGCAATTTCCAAAGTCTACGGTTATATTTCTTAATATCTTCTTGTGATAGGGGTTGTTTGCGCATTTGTATTAATAATTAATCTTGAAAAACTGAAGATATCTATTTAATGTTTCTCTGTTTTTTATTTTATCGAAGTTCTCTTTGGTAATATAAAAGCCTTTATAAGTACTGGCAGGAACTTTCATAATTCTAGTCAATTGAGTTGTGATGCCTTCAGCATAAGTTTTTACTTCACTCAACGTATTAAAATTTCCAACATATATAAGTTGGTCGTCTTGTAATTCTTGTAATTGATGTTTTAGTCCAGTGCCAGAATAATTTCCTCTATTAAACTGTCCAACTCCAAAACGAGATGAACTTACACTTAAGCTCATGTCATTTACAGCAATTACATAATAGTAAATATTTAAAGGCAAGTAATAAACTATCTACGTTTTGTGTTCTGCCAATGGCGATTGCTTTTAAATAATCATACTGTGCCTGTAAGGAATTTCCAGGAAAACGAGCATTTGTCTCGTTAACTGCATTTATCACACTCGTAAAGTCCTTTTTCTCGTAGTTAGCAAAAACGGTATTATAAACCTTGTTCACTTCTGCATCAAGTGCATTTTGTTTAGCCGAAAAATTAGGGTCTAAAATAGTTTTAGCATAAACTGAACCAGGGTATTTTGCTAACACTAAATTTCTAAAACTTTCAGATTTTGCTGGATAACTGCTTTTATAACCAAGATATAAGCTATAATAAACAGCATCTAAGTGGTTGTTTTGCGGGTAACGGGCTAAGAGGGTTTCATAAACCTTAATCGCTTCTTGTTCATCACCTAAGACTTGCTGATAAAAAGCGGCAATCTCAAAATAAGCATCAATGATCTGTTGGTCGGATTTCTGTACTAAATCGGACGTAAGGGGTAGCCTGGCCATGTAAGCAGCAACCTTCGCACCTGTACCCTCATTAGCAACCTGCCCATTTCCTATGGCTTGATTATTATCAATTACATTAGCTTGGTTTTGCTGATTAACTTGCTGCGAAGATTTAATACTTTGGCGCCAATTATCTTCTAAAGGTCTATTTCCCCAACGTTTTTTGAAATCGGTAAATCCTCTACTAACCGCAGAAACATTATTGAAATAGAAGGTGCTACTTTTTTGAGACTTATCGCCGTCATCCTTTACGTTACTATTGTCTACCTTAATATTTGCGTTTGGAATAACCTTTGGCTCAAAAATCTCGTTAATTCTTCTTTCACGAGCTTGTTGTGGCAAACGAGCAATCATTTGCAAAGTGTCTTGCTCTGCAATTAATTGATAACGTTGTGTTAAATATTCTAAGTTCTGACTGATTTTTAAAATTGCCTCATAACTTGGATATGTTTTAGGTAATGTAGTTGCTGCACTATCATAATATAGTTTCGCATTCACATAATTTCCTAAATTTTTAAAGTTAAGTTCAGCCAGCTTTAAATATGACAAGCCTTTTTGATATTGATTGCGAGTACTTTTTTTAGCAGATAACTTATAATATTCTTCAGCTTTTGCAAAATCCTTATCCCCAAAATAATCTTCAGCTACCTCATAATAAATTTGGTCTGTGTAGTCGAAGTTTTTATCATCCTTTAATAACTTTAATAGAGCTTGCTTCCTGTTAGATGACTGGTCATTTAGTAGATCGTTAATTCGAATTTTACTCAGCTTGGCGTTAAAATACATTTCAAAAGGTGCATTGCTATTCTCAACCTTCGTGTAGTTTTTCAAGCTAGCGTCATATTCTTTTTCTTGTTCGTAAAGTTGTGCTAGAATATAAGGCCACCTAGTTCTACTGTCCATTTTGTTGGTTTCTTTAGTAGCTTGCTCTAAATAGCCAATAGCCTCTTTATATTTGTTTTGGTAAATGCTCATTTGAGCTAAGGTTGCAAATGGTTCGGCTTTTTCACTTTTTACAGAATCTAAATACACTTTAACGGTATCTAAAACCTTAGCGGCCGGTTCAAAATTCCTAAGCTGCATTAAACTTCTTGCTTTCCAAGTAAGGGCAGCCAAGTAAACAGCTTTATCTTTTTTATAAGCTTTCGCTGTATAGTCGAAATATTCTGTAGCCGAAAAATAGTTTCCTTTATAAAAATTGGTCTTTGCCAAAAGCATATAGGCTTCATCAACATAATTACTCAAGCCTTTTTCGGCAATAATCATTTGAGCCTTTTGGGTAATCTCATCTAGTGCTTTAACATTTCCAACAGCAGCAGTTGCAGTCATGAAATCAGCAGTTGTGGGAGCAATATAAACAGATAAAAATTCATCAAACTTATCTTGATAGCTTGTAGAAAGCTCATCCTGGTAAGTGTTTAATAAAACATTTGAGTTATAGATGTAGTTATACCTGGCAGACAAGTTTTGCAAACCCCTGTTTGTAGGATTATCTTTTTGCGTAGAACAAGCATACAAAATCGTGATGCTTAGGCAAGCGGAAAAGAATTTAAAACTAATTTTCGAAAGTTTGTTCAAGAATGTATAGGTTGTGTATAAATACAATATAAC
>SEDG01000296.1 GCA_004295885.1 Pedobacter sp.
TAGGTACTTTGTTTTTTTCCATCAGCACGAGTAATAACAGCAACTTCTGCAGCATTGACGTTTAAATCTGTACTTGCATTGGAAGAATAATAAACTGGCCAAGTAGTTTCACAAGCACCGGTACAATTTGCTGTTCCAGCTACGTCTGAGGAAAAGAAATAGAGCGTTCTGCCAACACTATCGGTAAGTACTGCGCCAAATTTTGCATCTGTGGAGATTTGCATACCCTTTTTTACAAGGGGTATTTCTTCAGGTTTATCTTTTTTACATGCTAGGACAAATAATAAAGCTAGGCAAATAATGCCAACTGCGGTTTTTCTTGGATAAATAAACATGACGTTTTCGTTTTAAATTAGTTATTACACTAATGGTTACGAACCGATGTTAATTAAGGTTGCTTTGGATGGAAGATGTAAGACGTAAAATGTAAAAGGGAAGATGGCAGATGAAGGAAGGCTCAGGACTCCCAACTCAGAACTCCGGACTCACTTCAACTTCTCATTATTCTTGTGCCTATCTGCATCACGAATGGCTTTTTTTTCTATATTTTTAATCAATGCTTCGTTTAAATCTATACCAGTTTGATTAGCTAAACATATCAACACAAATAAAACATCAGCCATTTCATCCGCTAGATTTACTTCTTCGTCACTTTTTTTGAAAGATTGCTCACCATATTTACGAGACATGATTCGAGCAACTTCACCAACTTCTTCCATTAAAATAGCAGTATTGGTTAGTTCGTTAAAATAACGGATGCCGGTTGTTTTTATCCAGTTATCGACACTCTCTTGTGCTTGTTCTATCGTCATGTTTTTTTGTTAATGATTGTCTTTATCCTTTGTGTCCATCACAATGGTAACAGGACCATCGTTTAATAAGCTTATTTTCATATCAGCCCCAAAAATGCCACATCGTATTTCTTTATTTAGCAAAGCTGATAACTGTTTAATCATTTCCTCATACATCGGGATAGCTTTATCTGGCCTTGCTGCTCTGGTAAAACCTGGTCTATTTCCTTTTTTTGTGGCTGCAAATAGAGTAAATTGACTAATTAATAAAACGTTGCCATCAATGTCTGCTAGCGATTTATTCATCAAATCATTCTCATCACCAAATACTCTCATATTGGCGATTTTTTGAGCCAGCCATTCTAAATCTTCTTGTGTATCTGCATCTTCAATGCCTAATAACACTAAAAAACCATTTTCAATTTCTCCAGTAAGCAGACCATCAACCTTGCAACTGGCTTGCGTAACTCTTTGTAAAACTGCTCTCATCTTTTTATAAAAAATACCTACTCATACGTATAGCTTCTCATCATTATAAATATTAGTTTTAGCTAATGAGATACAAGTATATATTGTTTTTTATAATTCTGCTAACGGCTTGCCAACAAAAGCGAGAAGTAAGTACGTCTTTTTATTATTGGAAAACAGTTTATAAACAGAACAAAGTTGAAAATCAGTATTTAAAACAATTTCAGAGCAAGAAATTTTATATGAGGATGATGGATGTTGATTTGGATCTCAATCAAAAAGCTGTGCCTATTGCTCCAATAACTTTTACGGATTCAATCCCTAAAAATCTTGAAATTGTCCCTGTGGTTTTTATCGTTAATGATGTGCTGAAAAAACAAAGCGATGCACAAATCGAACAATTGGCCTATAATATTTTGGCTTTTGTAAAATCAAAAGTGTTACAATCTGGGCGAAAGGATTATGAAGAGTTGCAGATAGACTGTGACTGGACAACAACCACCAGAACCAAATATTTCGAATTGCTTAAGAAGCTAAAACTGTTTAATAAAACCAGAAAACTTTCTTCAACACTAAGGTTGCACCAATTAAAAAATCAAGAGAAAAGTGGTATTCCGCCAGTAGACAAAGTTTTGTTGATGTGTTATAACATGGGTAATTTGAGGCAATACGGAATGCAGAATTCTATTTTAGATGTACCTGAACTTCAAAAATACGCAGGTAAAAATCTTGGTTTTTATCCGATGGATATTGATGTTGCTCTGCCTTTATTTTCTTGGAGTGTAGTTTTTAGAAACAAACAATACGCAGGCATTTCTAAAAGAGTTAGTCTATCAGATTTAAAAAATTCTACATTGTTTAGCCCGCAGAGCGATGAAATATATCTGGCGAAAACAGATTTGCCAACCTTCGGATTAATGAAAAATGACGAAGTGAGATACGAGGAAAGCAAAGTTGAAGACATCAAAAAAACCGCTGAATATTTATCATCTCATTTATCAGAAAAACCAATAAATTTAATCTACTACCACCTAGATAAAAATCTACTTAAAAACTATGAAATCACTCAATTGGAAGAAATCGCTGATATTTTGCGTTAGTTTTCTCGCTGTATTTTTTTGCGAAGTTGCCGTAAATATTGCTTGTGGTCCAGAACAAGACCCATACGATTATTATGTTTCTTACTTCCACAATAATGTGCAGGGTGATGAATATAAACCTTTTGCATTTAACGGGATGCTGTTTCTTAATAGTGAGAATGATATCTGGGAGGAAAAGGATGTAAACAGTGCCGAATGGGCAAAATACTTAGGTGTAAAGTTGAAGGATGTCCGTCAGATAATGTACGAATTAGATAGTGCTTCAAATGTCAAACTGAAAAAATCATCTTTTAAACTAGCCACGACACTACCAGATAGCTTGAAGAAAAATAACTTTTTAATTGCTTTAAGTAAAAATCAGGCAGCATATAATTACTACAAATTGCTGAAGCAATGTGAACCTATGATTTCTCACAATGTTGACTCATGGACGCAACCCACTGTGGACAGCGTCTTCTTAATGAAAAGTGCCGACAAAAACTTAGCGCTTCTGTCTAACATTAAAGATGATTTTTTAAAGTTGAGGTATGCTTATCAAGCCCAAAGATTGTATCGCTATGCTGGGAATTTGCGACAAAGCAAAATGGTTTATGAAAAACATATTGTTAATAATCCTTCATCAAGTGCGGTTAAAGGCTGGGCTATTTCGCAATATGCAGGCATAATCAGAGCTGAAGGAAAAATTAATGAAGCAGCATATCTTTTTTCGAAAGTTTTTGCAAGCAACCCAGAAAGAAGGATAATGGCCTACAGAAATTATTTCTGGACAGATGCTAAAATAAAAGATGTCTTGAAGTTTGCAAAAACAGATAGTGAAAAAGCAAATGTCTGGGGTATCAATGGTTTTAGAAATCCAGATTCTGATATTGAACATTTAAAAGAAGTTTATAATTGTGAGCCCAATCATCCGCTTGTTAATGCTTTACTAATTAGAGAGGTGAATAAATTGGAACAAAACCTTTTAGACAAAAGTAAACTCAGCTTAAATTTTATAGATGCATTAGGCGCACAATGGGATTATTATGGGCCAAATCAAGATAGTTTAAAAACGGCCAACCTCAAACATCTAAAGGTGGTAAAGTCTTTCGCCTTAGAGTTAGCGAATAACCGGAAATACCGACAACAAGGTTTTGCCAATATAACCGCGGCCTATTTATCTTGGATGGAGAATAATGACGATGTAGCCCTAAAATGCTTAGGGAAAGTAGACATGAACTCGCTTTCTCCAAAACTAAAGGACCAATACCGAATTACAGAGTTATTAATTACGGCTAACCAGATTAAAAGAGGGAGCCAGTTTAACGAAAATGATTTATTGCCATCCTTAAAATGGTTAGACGAAAAACGATTTGCTGAAAATAAGAAGCAATTTCTCGGCGACTGGGACAATTATATCTCCAATGATGTTAAGCGAAAAAATATTGCAACAATTAGCGGTTCTTAAGCAAAAAAAAACTGCTGGCACGCTACAAGATTTTCTTATTGCTGGTTTAAATTCAAGCAAAGCTGATGATTTTTATGAATTACAAGGTACAGCTTATTTGCGTTCTCATAAGTATGAAAAGGCTATTCAATGTTTCAATAAATTATCTAAAAATTTCAAATTCTGGACAAATGATATTGGTGAGTGGGATAATAAAATTGAAAAGTTCAAAATTATAGGCGCTTATTATGCGAATCCTTTTATTGAGACTTATAAAGATTATCCTAAAAAATACCTAAGGAAGAATAACGGAATTAATAAAAAGACTTTCGCTCAAGAGATGCTGCGTTTGCAGAAATTAACTGTAAGTGATTCAAAAAATTCGGCTATTTATTATTACCAAATGGCCAATGCAGTATATCAAACTGGCGAATTTGGGAATGCTTGGCATTTTATCAGTTATGATTCAAAAGTTTTCAAACATCCGGAATTTAGCTATAATTACAATAATGATTACAAGTTGGCTGCTACCGCAAAAGATTGGTACGCAAAAGCACGTAGCCTAAATAATGACCAAAATTTTAAGGCGAAATGCACCTATATGATTGCAAAGTGCGAGCAGAAAAAAATCTTAGTGGCTTACAACAACTTAACTTGGACCGATACTGATAACTATGAAAAGGACATGGCTAATCAATTTGCCAAATTTAAGCAGATGATGAACGATAATGCCTACTACAAGGAATTAAAGCAGTACTCGAAAACTCAAGCGTACAAAACCGCCGTAAATGAATGTAGTTATTTAAAAGACTTTTTGAA
>SEDG01000961.1 GCA_004295885.1 Pedobacter sp.
CCAGCGGCAATCTTTTTTAAAGGTGCGCCTTCATAATCACGAGCATAAGTAGCATATCTTCTGTATAAATCTGAATAATATTGTGGTGTCATGTTACCACCGCAACCCCAGCTTTCATTTCCTACGCCCCAGAAAGCAACTTTCCAAGGTTTCTCTCTACCGTTTTCCTTACGAATGGCAGTCATTGGGCTTACTCCATCAAAGTTCAAATACTCCACCCATTTTGCCATTTCTTCTACTGTTCCGCTACCCACGTTACCAGCAATGTAAGGTTCAGTTTGCAACATTTCGCAGAGTTCTAAAAACTCATGCGTACCAAAACTATTGTCTTCTACAACGCCACCCCAATTGGTATTCACCATTTTCGGGCGTAAGTTTCTTGGTCCAATTCCATCTCTCCAATGATATTCATCAGCGAAACATCCGCCAGGCCAGCGCAAGTTTGGAATTTTGATTTTCTTTAAGGCATCAACAATGTCTAAACGAATCCTTCCTTTATTTGGGATTGTTGAATTTTCTCCAACCCAAAAACCATCATAAATACAACGACCTAAATGTTCAGAAAAATGACCATAAATGTGTTTGCTGATGATTTGTTCAGTAGCGGGTTTAATGGTTAACGGTTTAAGTTGCTGTTTTCCAATTCATCAATAAATCCTTTTGATTTGATTTTCTTCTTGCCATCAAGTGCCAAATCAATAGTTTGCGTTTGATTAGCCGTGTTTGCGATTTTAACAATTAACTCGTTTGTGGTCTTGTCCGTAACAGCAGAAGCGTATAAACCATCTTGTCCGGTGATGTTTTTCGCATCACTGGTGATAGCAACCACATCAGTTCCTTTATTGGTAGAAAATAATTTTTGAACATAATAATCTGGTGTGCCGTAAACTTTTAAATTGTCTACCCAAATCATATCTTACGTTCTAAGCCAGTCATTAGAGCTGCGGCTGCTAACGCACTTTCCCAATTGTTTCTATTGCTGCCAATAATTTTTGAGTCTGCGTGTACAGCATATTCACCAACAAAAACCTTCGCTTTATTTCTTGGGTAATTATCATAACGACCAGCGTTTTTCAGGAACCAGTCTGCAGGTTTATAATAATGTTCATCTATAAAATCTGCATTTGCAGTCCTCAGGGCAGTATTTAACAAGTCAAACCTATCGCCATCTGGCCCAGTTCCAGAACTGTTGATTAATTTGATTTCGGGATATTTTGCTTTGATAGCTTTAGTGAAAATCTGTAAACGTTCTAAATACTGTGGTCCCCAGTTTTCATTTCCAATACCCAACATTTTTAAATTAAATGGTTTTGGATGACCTAATTCCGCTCTTTTTTTACCCCATTTAGTATTGACATCGCCATTGGCAAACTCAATTAAATCTAAGGCATCTTGCACATAAGGGTCTAGTTCGTCTAAAGCGGCAACTTCTCCAGTGTTATATTGACAAGCCATTCCGCAGTTTAAGATAGGCAA
>SEDG01000297.1 GCA_004295885.1 Pedobacter sp.
TAAAAAGCAGATTTAACAGCTCCTAAACTGATAAATACTTGTCTGTTTTTCCAGTTTTCTGGGATGTTAATTTTTCTTCGGTAAGAGCCAACGGGATTATTATCTTCTGGAATATCGAAAGGAGGATTCATTCTATTGCCAGTATTTTTTCTCCCAGCAAATTCATAAGGCTGATTTACATAAATTGGCAAGCCATAACCATTCACTTCCCAGTTAGCAGGCACTTTAAAGTTATCCCAGCTTGCATCATTAAAATCAGTTTTATAAAAATCTAATGGTCTTTTTCGTGGGTCTTTAACCCAATTAAATTTCCAAGTTCCATTTAATGATATAAAATATTCAGATTTTTCTTTATTTCTCTTGGTAGCTAAATCTGCGCTTTCATAAGCAAATGCCGATGCCCTCATTGGCATCCTGTTAACAGAAACAACTTCTGGTGTTTGTAGTTCTACGGGTAATTGTTGTGCCTGTGTATTTAAGCAAAACAATAAAATGATAAAAAGGATGATTGTGTTTTTCTTCATTTGTGGTTAAGTTCAGGGTAATTGTATTTAGATTGAGAATATTACCTAACAATAATCAATCTATAATTGACTAAAATAGGGATGTAAAATCACCGAGCGCTACTTTACAGCACACAAACGTTTGCATTTTTGGATTTATCCAATTAAGATTTGCATTGATAGGCGATATAACGCTATTGATGATTTATTTTTTAGGAAAAAGTTCCGCCATTGAGTGCTCAGGATTTTTCTTTGAGAATATTTTTGATGAATTGCACTAGGTTTTGAGACAAACTTTCAATAAATCAAACGTTTGTGTTGTAATCGTTTGTTTTGTAAACAAGTGCAATAGCCCAAATTTTAATGTCCCAGTTTTTACAAAAGTCATATTATTTAAAACTTCCCCAAATCTTAACTTTTGCCTGTTTATCGACCATAATTTCCTTATCTTAGTTTAACCATTACAATTCTAGCAATCCAGCTTTTCAAAGCATTTCATTTCGAATTATTTCATCCATCAAATCCAAGTCAAATCCAAGTTATATCCAAGTTATATCCAAGTTATATCCAACCTTCCGCTATTCCTTATCCGGTCCCTATTGCGCCTCTATCCTGATCCTAGCCTGTGATGCTTGCTTATAACTCTATCCTTATAGAATAAAGCATAATTAAGAGACACAAGGATAGCTACGCGATAGGTATAGAAGTATTGTGCAGGGAACACCTGATGGCTAACCTAGTATCATAAGATTTGTATATGAAAGATTGATGATTTTGCAAAAAACATTCGGAATCTTCCACATCTTCTCCCACACTCCTCCCAGATTCGTTCGGAGAATTGGCCTTTAACGCAACGTTTCTCGAACAAGACTGGGAGAAGTCTCGAACAACACTAATCTGAAACCGGTCAAATGCGGTCAAACGCGGTCAAATGCGGTCACGCCGTTTCGAAACGCTACAGGCAAAGATTTTTCGCCATACATTCGTTTCAACGTTATAAGTTCTTTGATTTCTTATTGTGTAGTTATTCGGTGGCGTCCTTCTTTGGGTGTTCTTCTCGTTTCATTTTTTCGATGTTGATTTGGTCAGAAAACAGAAAATGAGAGAAGCAATGAAATTAAGATGGTTTAAGCTCATGTTTTGTAGGTTAGCATTAGCAACATAAATACCAACAAAGTAAAACATGACGCCTAGCACCAAATATTCTTAAAGTAGGGCTAACAACTGCAATAGTTGGCTCGTTAATTCTACAATTCTATTTTAACTTGACTTTCAATAAAGTTGGCTTACAGATGGGTGATTCAGGAGGAAAGCTTCGTTTATCCTGTTTTGCATTATACTCTTTGCAAGTTGTTTTTTACGCTTGCAGCCATCACGTTAGCCTATCTGCTTATGAAGCTGAAAATAGCTTACAACAATTCATTTTCCTCAAAACTAATAATAGGTGCCTTACCGCCGTTTTTATGTGCTTAGTACACGGCTATTTTGTCTTTAGCGGCAACTTTCAATATATAAAACTGGAAGACCTGAAGGTATTAGTCCCATTTATACTATCACTTATTTTGGCGTTAGCTGTCTTTAAGTTCGATAAGGTAAGCTACTTGGAAGAGGAATGAAAATCTTTACTCATTTAGTCCCCTATCCCGGGTTGATGAGTATTCCTTGATTAGTGCTTTGGACCACATTAAGATAACCTTCCGATAGCCGTCGGAACAAGTGAGTATGACGCATAATACCTAAACGCTAACCCCTAACCTATAAAAAATTCTTCCCTGCGCTCTGAACGACAAAACCGACTACTTACAATCCCGTAGCTCAAAAATAAACTTCCCTTTATCGTAATCGATCTTCTTTTTATCATCAAAGTAGGCGGATCCAAAGTACATATAGAATTTGCCAACACCCATCGTCAATTTCCCATCGCGTTTCAGAAAAGCAACCGGGTTTCTATACCATTTATCAACCTTGTCTACTTTGAAATCGAAGTGACCTTTTAAAGTATCGCCATACATTTTTCCTTTAAACTGTCCGTCATAAAGTTTACCATTACCATAATTAAAAGTTAACAAGCCAATAATCTGACTTTTAGCAGTATCTATTCTTAACCAAGCGGTATCACTTTCGCTAGTTGATTTGTAACAGATGGTGCTTTTCTCCACCATTAGGTCTTTAATATCTTTTTCTTGGTTTTGACTACAACTGAAAAGGAAGGTTATCAGTGTTAAAGATGTTAGAAAAAGGAAGGAATTGATTTTCATTTGAATAGTATTCTAGGGTTATCTAATTTACTAAATGATGTTGGGATTTGAGGGATTGCATGAGAGGAAATGATTTTTTATCTGCCCTTTGCATGGGTATCCATTGTATGTTAAAAACCCCAGTTCAAGGTTTGCCTCGGCTAGCCGTCGAATGGCCCTTTCTATAATGCAAATGAACTTACCTCTTCTTAGCTGTCTTAGATGGTAATCCAGTTTTTGGCTTTAATCCTTGTTCTATTCAACTTTGGTTTTCTTAGGTTTCTTGGGTGGTAAACTATAAAACCCCTTTCAACTTGTCCCAAACATTTTCCGCTAGAATTTTTGCACCTTCTGCAGTTGGGTGTATGCCATCTTTTTGATTCAATTTGGCATTACCCCCTACTTTATCCAGTAAAAAAGGAATTAAAACCATGTTATTTTTTTTAGCCAGTTTGGGATAAATATCCTTAAAATCATTTGCGTATTTGGCACCCATACTCGGCGGCATTTGCATACCAGCGATAAGCATTTTCACATCTGGATATTTTTTTCTAACCTTATCAATGATGAATTGCATATTTTCGGTAGCACTTTTTACGGAAATACCTCTTAATCCATCGTTGGCACCCAATTCCAATACAAAAACATCAAAATCTTGCTTTAAAAGCCAGTCTATTCTAGCTTTTCCTGCTGCGGATGTTTCGCCGCTAACCCCTGCATTGATAACTTTATAAGGCAGTTTCAATGAATCTATTTTGTGTTGGATTAAAGTCGGATAAGCTTCAGATGGGTCTAAACCATAACCAGCAGTTAAACTTGTACCAAAAAACAAGATATTTTTTTGTTTATTTTCAGTCGTATTTTTCACCGTAGCGTCGTTGCCATTCTCATTTTCATTCTTTGTATTTCCGCAGGCTGCAACAACGCAAGCCAAAACAATTATACCCATTAAACGTTTTCGTAACATATCTATCAATTCTTCCTCTAATAATTTAAAAG
>SEDG01000298.1 GCA_004295885.1 Pedobacter sp.
GTTGAAGAACATTTTTGCCCGAAATGTGGCCAAGAAAATATTGTAACAAAAGAGGATGCCTTTCACATGGTGACTCATGCAATTGCAGATTATTTCCATTTTGAACATAAGTTTTTCGGTACCATCGGACCGCTACTTTTAAAACCAGGTAGACTAACTAAAGAATATGTTGCAGGGAAAAGAATGTCGTCCATCCACCCTATTCGCCTATATATTTTTATTAGTATTGTTTTTTTCTTAGTGGTTTTAGGAGGAAAAAAGTTTGGTGAGACTAACAGTGAAGCACATGAAGACAAAAAAACTATTGTTGACACCACTAAGACTGTTTCAAAACCTCAAGATACCTTAGCAAAGAAAAAACTTACTGCAGAAGAGATAAGCGAAATTAAAGAAAGCCTTAGGTATGTCCCTAATGCTAACGGCTTGCGTGACAGTATCATTAAAAAAACTATAGAGGAAGCATCTTCCGTAAAAAAGGCTGATGAGGGCCCAAGTATTAGATTTGGAAAAGGAAAAAAGAAAGGTTTTTCAAACAAGTGGGCTACCAAAGATACATCTGTAGTGCAATATGAAAGAAATCAAGCTGCATTGGCCAAAGATAAAAGAGATGGTTTTATCAAACATTATTTCATAAAAAGGACAATCGAGTTAGAAAAATATGAAAATCCAGAAGAGAAATTTCTAGAGGATTTTCTTCATAACATCCCTAAAATGATGTTCTTGCTATTACCGATGTTCGCATTAATCTTGAAACTAGTATACATCAATAAAAAACGCTATTACTACGAACATTTAATCTATTCATTCCATTTACATTCGGCAATTTTTTTGAGTATTTTAGCTACAATGTTATTGCAGTGGCTATTTAGCTTTATTTATGAAATAGATGCTTGGTTGGGCATTTTATGCGGTATTTACATCATTTGGTACATCTATCGTTCATTAAGAACTTTTTATGGTAGCACAAGGTGGATCACTGTTTTGAAAATGTTTTTCTTAAGTTTTGCTTACAATATTGTACTTACCATTTGTTTCTTGGTTGTTATAGCGGTAAGTTTTGTAACGATTTAACATATTAAAATATGTCTGACGGAAAATACAGAAAAGACCATAATTGTTTAAACTGCGGATTTCATGTTGAAGAACATTATTGCAGTAGATGTGGGCAACCAAATTTAGAACTCAAAGAAAATTTTTGGCAATTCATCAGTCATAGTATTGCTCATTACTTCCATTTCGACAATAAGTTTTTTCAAACATTAGTACCATTATTAACTAAACCTGGAAAAGTTACATTGGATTATTTAGCAGGAAAAAGAGCTAGATATATCAATCCAATTAGTATGTACATTTTCGTATCCATTGTTTATTTTTTGGTTGTATCGCCACCTAAAACTATAGAAAAAACAAAAAAAGAAAAGGAAACAGATATTGCCAAAGTACAGCAAAAGCAAAAAGCAATATTAGATAGCATAAGCACACCACTCGCCAATGCAGGTATAACTAATGAATTTACTGAAAAAACTAGGCGTGCAATAGCGCAAGATCTTGATAAAGAAACTTTTAAAGAAATGTCTTTTAAACAACAAGATACGTTACTCAGAGATTTAAAAGCAGAATACCAAATTAACAAGTCTGATTCATTATTAGATGTTATAGATGAATTTGATGCTATTCATATTGTAAAAAATGATAGCACTTATGCAGCTTACTTAGCAAGGCAAAAGACCTTAACAGCAAAGCAAAAAGACAATTTTATAGAAAGGTATGTAGCGAAAAGGAGAATAAGTATTGGCGAAAATTCTGATATCATCAACGAAAAATTAGAGCACAATCGTCCTAAACAATATTTTCTCTTTATGCCCTTAATGGCATTATTTATCATGTTTAATTTTAGAAGAAATCATATTAAATATCTGGACCACCTGATATTTACTATTCATGGTATGACTGCATTTTTTATGGTTTCGATAATTGTGCAGCCATTAAGGAGGCTCTTGCCTGAAAGTTTATCTCTTATCGCTTCTTGTCTAGGGGTGGCCATTTTAGTATGGATATGTTGGTATCTTTTTAAAAGCTTAAAGATTTTTTATCAGCGCAAAACTTCTACCACAATTTGGCGTATGGTTTGGGTTATCATTTTATATGGTATTTCAATAAAAATTGCAGAAACCATTATGGTGAACTTGATTTTTTATCTTGCCACGTAGTTTTATAAAGTCATTATAGATTTTGCCAGTAACCTTGGTTAGAAAACTATGAGTGTTTTTTAGTTCGAGGCTAATTAACTTTGTTCTTAAACCTGATGGAAACGAGCACGAAACGAAGTGAAGTGGATAGCAGGGCTAATTATTGATAGAATTACAGCACTTTCATTTTCAAAAGATATAAAAAAACCGATACTAAATTAGCATCGGTTTTTCATTTTATATTTTAGCTTATCTTTTATCGATAGCTACAAAATCCATGTCAACATCGCCAACATAAATTTGACGAGGGCGACCTATTGGCTCTTTGTTTTCATGCATCTCTTTCCATTGTGCAATCCATCCTGGTAAACGGCCTAAAGCAAATAATACCGTGAACATATCCGTAGGGAAACCTAATGCTCTGTAAATGATACCCGAATAAAAATCTACGTTCGGATATAATTTACGGTCAATGAAATAAGGATCGCTTAAAGCTGCTTCTTCTAACTTTTTAGCGATTTCTAATACAGGATCATTAATACCTAGTTTCTCTAAAATATCATCGCAAGCTTTTTTAATGATTTTAGCTCTTGGGTCGAAGTTTTTATAAACACGGTGGCCAAAACCCATCATACGGAAAGGGTCATTTTTATCTTTTGCTTTGTTAATCCATTTTTCAGTGTCGCCACCATCTTCCTTAATTAACTCAAGCATTTCAATTACCGCTTGGTTTGCACCACCATGTAGTGGACCCCAAAGTGCAGCTATACCAGCAGAAACTGAAGCGTATAAATTACAATCTGATGAACCAACCATTCTTACAGTAGATGCAGAACAATTTTGCTCGTGGTCTGCGTGTAAGATTAGTAAAGTATTCATTGCACTAACTACAACTGGGTCAATTTCTATCTCTTCTGTACGTTGACCAAAAATCATGTTCATGAAATTGGTTACATAATCATATTTGTTTTTAGGATAGATAAGTGGATGACCTAAAGATTTTTTGTAAATGAATGACACAATTGTTGGGAATTTAGCCAACAACTTAATCATTGTTAAGTTCATTTCTTCTTGTGAAGAATTTGCATTTAACGATTCAGGATAGAAAGTGGATAGCGAACAAACCAAAGATGCCACTTGAGCCATTGGATGAGACTTAGAAGGATAACCATCTAAGAATTTCTTCATGTCCTCATGAATTAGCGTGTGTTTGCTAATGTCGTTCTGAAAGCCCTCCAGTTCTTCTTTTTTAGGAAGTTTACCATAAATAAGTAAATAGGCTACTTCTAAAAAGGTAGATTTTTCTGCTAATTGCTCGATAGGATAACCACGATATTTTAAAACGCCTAATTCTCCGTCTAAAAATGTAATTGCGCTTTTGGTCGAGCCTGTGTTTTTGTAACCAAAATCTAATGTGATGTGACCAGTAAGGTCTCTTAACTTCGAAATATCGATGGCCTTCTCACCTTCTGTTCCAGTAATAACCGGAAACTCGTATGTTTTACCGTCTATCTTAATTTCTGCAATAGCTGACATATATTCTTAATA
>SEDG01000962.1 GCA_004295885.1 Pedobacter sp.
TTTTTAACGTTTACTATAAATGTTTTAGTAACGTATTTCCCTGCTGCAGTCTTCACGTTTTCTAACATCAACCTTCTTGATTCTGCTTTAACGGTACTTTCAGAAGATTCTTTTGAATCACCTATCGTAACAGTGATTTTGTAATTTCCCTCTGGCACTGCCACCGAAAAATAGAACGGTTTATCGCTTTTTATTAAATCACCTTTTACCTTATCCTTGCCTCCTCTATCACCTTCAACTACTTTAGAATCAAAATCAAACCCATAACCTTTGGCTGCGCTGTAGGCATCGCTAGGCAGCACTTTGGTATAACCTTTGGCTTTCTTTCCAGAGCCGAATGCGAATTTATAATCTGTTTTTGTCTGCGCAAATAGACTACTTGATGATAATACTAGAGCAAGAGATATCTTAAAAAATTTATTCATTATTATTTAGAATTTAGTGTAATTACTGCACTTGGTAAACCTTTAGCGCTAACCTGTAAATTGATACTTCCTTTTGTTTTTAAGCTTTCTACAATAGCCACTGCCATTCCGCTAAAAGCTTTCATTTCTGGCTGATGAAATAATTGCAAAGAAGTTGCATCGCCATTGCAAGCAGCACGATATTTTCCTGCTCCAGTAACTTTAAACATTAAATTAGCTGTTAACAAAAGATAAATCTTTACCATTTGCGGTTAACTGTTTTCGGTCTGCGGTTAATTTTAAATGATGTGGTGCTCCTGCGGTTTTAACTTCTTCAGTTGCTACAGCTTTTCCATTTTCATCATAGGCTACAACTTTCAAACTTCCCTTTTGATAAATTACATCGTTCCACATTAAACGGTAACGAGTTTGATTATTCAAATTGCTCTTTTTCTGTACGCCCATACTTTTCCCATTTACAAATAACTCTGCCGATGGGTAATTAGTATAACAGAAAACTGGAACATTCTGACCTTCTTTACCTTCCCAATTCCAATGTGGCAGTAAATGCAAGGTTTTTTCTTCTGGTTTCCAACGACTTCTATACAGGTAAAATCTATCCTTAGGTAAACCTGCTAAATCATAAATACCAAAATAAGAACTACGGGATGGCCAATAATCATCATAAGGCGTTGGTTCTCCAAGATAATCAAAACCTGTCCAAACAAATTCTCCAGCAGAATACGCAGTTGTATCTTGCACTGCCCACTCATCATCAGGAACTTGCGACCAATTGCAAAATTCTAAATCGTAAGATGAACTTTGAT
>SEDG01000299.1 GCA_004295885.1 Pedobacter sp.
CTTGGCTTAGGCGGTGCTGATGAAACTGAAATATATGATTTCACGAAGCCTTGCCCTGATATGTGTGACCCAGAAAGCCCTTTGTTCGTACTTTAATTTGTTATGTTCGTAACCTATATCGTTCCCTTAAGTATATTAATTCCTATACTATTTGGTATACTCAATTTTAAAAGTGCTAAAACAGGTCCACGGCTGCTATTATCTTATTTGATAGCTTCTGGATTAATTAATGCATTCGCTTTAATTCTAGTTGCACATAGGAAAACGAACTTACCGCTTCTTCATCTCTATACAATTGTAGAAGCGGTTTTAATCCTCAGCTATTTTAGGACCATATTTATTGACCATTTGATAAAGAAAATACTTCTTTATATTACTATTCTATTTCCATTACTTTGCATCATCAATATTACTTTCATACAAAGTATATTTACATTTAACACCTATACAAGGCCATTAGAGGCGATTCTAATTACTTTTTTCTGCCTATTATATTTATACAAAAGTGCTTTTACTGAGAACTTCATCAATACACCTACAAGCTGGTTTAATATTGGCATATTGATGTACTTCCCTGTAGTCTGTATTATTTTCATTTTATCAAATTATCTTGTATTTGTAACCAAAAACAAGGCGATGAATGCAGTCATATGGAATTTCCATGCAGCTATGTCTATGGTTATGTATTTAGCGTGGGCAAGGGGTTTTAGCTTAATTAAAAAGAATGGATAACATTTATTTGTTGATTTTTTATAGCGTACTGGCCATTTTTGTTTTGGTTACTTTTTTCTTGGTTTTATATATTAAAAACCAAAATATGCTGTGGCAACAAAAAAAACTATTTCAGGAAACGGAAATCCAGCAACAAAAAGACTTGCTGAGTGCGGTAATAGAATCTCAAGAAATTGAACGTAAACGTATTGGGCAAGATTTGCATGACGAAATAGGCGGTACATTATCAGCCATAAAATTGATGCTAAATGCCTCTAAAAATCAAGGTTCAGGCAGCGAAGAAACAATTAATCAAGCGAAACAGCTGTTAGATAAGATGATGGTTGATGTGCGTAATTTATCACATGACTTATCGCCTCCAAGTTTAGCGATGTTTGGTCTTTACACAACGATTGATGCTTTTATTGATTTAATTAATAATACTGAAGAGATTGAAATTATTGTTACCCACGACTCCTTAATAGAAGAGCGTTTATTGGATGAAAAATCAGAATTAGCTTTGTTTAGGGTGATTACCCAACTAATTGCCAACACAATAAAACATGCAAATGCCACTAAGATTGACATCAGCTTTAAACCTGATGAACAAAATCTCAATATCTCTTATGCAGACAATGGAAAAGGTGTTGACCTTGCGACTTTGAATGCAAAAAAAGGTATTGGAATGCAGAATATACAAAGTAGGTTACAAATGGTTAATGCAACTTATGTTATAGATACTAAACCGAACAAAGGTTTTAAAATAAACATCAGCTGCCCACTTTAACTAAAATCTCTTCACCGACTTTCAAAACCATTAATCCCAATTAAAATCTACAATTCGATTATTCAGTTTCCATTTTGATGGCCATTGATTTGTTAACCAATCTAACGGTTCGCCTGTTGGTTGCAAAGTAGCAGCTTGTGCAAAAGCTAGTTTTATTGCGTTCTTTTGCTCAGTACCTAAAAAGTCTAGTTGAGCCGAAATAAACAAAGGACTTCCGCTCTCGGCCAATAACTGCATCCATTGCCTATTTTTCTCCCATGGCACATCTTTCGTCAAGCCAACACAATCTCCGTCTGCAGCGTAAAAAGTTTGATGTTGCGGCAGGCGAAACCCAAGCGTATTAACACCCATCTTCTTTGTTCTTGCCCATTCCTTACCGCTAGTATCGTCTCCTATTCTATTAATGTCGAACATTCCCGCAGATAAATGGCTAATCGTATTACACCCAATTACCGACATTTTACCAGCAGAATCCTTTATAGTTTGATATAAGGTATTGATTATTTCTGCATTAGTTTTGCTTTGGTCATTAAATTTCCAGCCTGCCTGTGTAAACGCATCAGTCATTCTGAAACCCCATTTTCCGAAGATGTCGTAGGTGCTGTAATCGTGCTTAACCAAATCATAACCCCACTGATTATATAAAGAGATGTTATGTTTTACACGTGCCAAATTTTCGGGAATGGTGGGGTCTAAAATTATTTCGTCGGTGTTTGCTCTGCCAGCAATCTTTGGAGCTAACAAGGTCAAACTATCAGACTTTTTAGCGATAAGTGGTCTGGTCCAAAGACCAGCTTTCATTCCCAATTTTTTAATATCATCGGCCACCTGCTTCATATCTCTAAACTTGTCATTCGCTTTTGAGAAGTCATCTGCGACCTGCCAACCATCGTCAATTACAGAAAAGGGTCTGTTAGTTGTTGAGGAAACCAACTCACTCATTACCGCAGTTTGTTCCTTAATGGATTTTGCAGAATTATTTCCATAAGCTACATACCAATCATTAATGCCATAAACAGGCTGTTTGGGAAGCAAAGGTTTATCGCACATCAGCTTGCAGAATCTCGTTGTTGTTTGATAAGTGTTTTCCTCAGCTTTACCTAACATCGTTACTATGGTTGCTGCGAATAACTTACGCTGACCGAGCTTTACGCCCACGCCGCCACTGTGACAATCTAAAGTTAATTCAATCGTATTAGGATTAACGTTCCACCAACAAATTGTATTTGCGCCAGTTTTCACACCAAAACAAGCAGTCTGTTTACTATCATTCAACAATACATACCAAGGATTTTTTGTTGCTGGCTCAGGTGATTTCCAAGCTAAATCGCCATAAGACCTTTCCCAATGGTCTCCTAAAATTTTGCCATTGGCTGACGTTTTGTAATTCCATTTTAGGCGAATACCGCCTAATTCCAAGCTGGGCGACTGGATAAATACGCCCTGACCGCCATTCTTATTCTTAAATGCAACTTGGATATCTTGATAAGAGAATGAGCGACCAGTATTAACAGCTAGTTTTACCCATTGATTGTTAAGCTGTGCCCAAACTTCATCGGGCATATTAACTGATGAATAGCCAGCGGTATCGATATAGGTTAACTTATTAAAAAGGGTAGCCAAAATTGCTGTACTGGAAAGCTGTAAAAAATGACGTCTTAACATAAAATAGAATTGATTTTAAACTAAATTACTAAAACGTTTTATCAATAGGAAATCTAATCCGTTTCGGCTACCCATACTGTATAATAGCTTGCTGTCATCTTACTTCTGCTGCACCGCCAGTAAGAGTTCGCCAAATTTAGCAACATTCTCAGCTATCACATCCGCTTTCACATCAGACGCAGCAACATCATCCATCGTAGCCTCTCCAGAAAGTACCAATACGCCTAAGGCGTTCGCATTAAGTGCCATTTTAACATCTGTATATAACCTATCGCCAACCATGGCAATTTCTTCTGTCTGTAAACCTTGACGATGTAAAATTCCGTCCAACATTCTTGGGTCGGGCTTACCTAAAACAATATCTGGCAATCGTTTAGTTGCTCCTTCTATGCAGGCACAAATTGCACCACAATCTATCAATATTACTGGCTGGTCTGTTGGGCAAACCCAATCTGGATTGGTAGCCATATAAGGCAATTGCTGACTAACCCACCAAGCGGCTCTGCACAAACGCGAATAAATTAAAGTACTATCGAAACCAACCACAACTGCATCTGGAGAAGTATACATTTCTTCAGCAACCGCTGGAATACCCATTTTTTCTAAATGTTGAAGGTAGTCTCCTATGCCTTTTGAAGGATTATTTGTTAAAAATGAATAACTAATTCCTGCATTTTTTAAGCTCTCTAAAAAACCAGGTGTATAAGGAAAAAGTGTACTTCCATTATAAATTGTTCCATCCATGTCAAGCGCTACGTGTTTAATTTTTTTTAAACGCTCTATTAATTCTGATGAAACGTTACTGATAATTCCTTCGTATGATTTATTTTCTGATTGCATTTAAAATTAGTTTGTTTCGTAACCGTGAGCTTTAGATTTCCATCCCAATAGAAATACAAATGTACCTAAAACTCCAATTCCAGTTAAAATTCCGAATGCCGCGTCCCATCCGTAATTATCAGCTAAAAGCCCCATTCCAACACCTGATAAAATTGTGCTTAAATAGCCGAATAAACCTGTAAAACCTCCTGCAGTTGCAGCCGCACGTCTCGTAGCCAAATTAGCTGCCGCGATTCCAATCAATGCTTGGGGACCATAAATAAAGAAGCCGATTGCCATTAATAAGAAAGTGATTACCATTACTGATGGATGCTCGACTTGCCAGAAAATCCCTGTAAATAATGTAGCTCCAATCATACAGAACAAACAGGTTCTAATGGTTCTGCCTTTTAAATATTTATCGGTAACATAACCTGCAACCAGCATTCCTAAAATTCCTGAAATTTCAAATCCAGCAACCATCCATCCTGCTTTTGATGGAATTTCAATGCCTTTCCATTGTTTTAAAATACTTGGTCCCCAATCTAAAATGGCATAACGCATGGTATAAACAAAAAAGTTGGCGATAGAAATAATCCAAATGTTTGGATTTCTAAAGACCATTTTACTGATAAAAGCCTTGTATTCTTTTGAATGTTCCTTTTTATCAGCATTCTTAACGTGGGCTTTTCCTAATTCTGGTAAACCTACAGACGATGGCGTATCTCTTAAAATGAACCATAAAAAGAAGGCTCCCATCAAGGCAACAGCAGAAGGGACATAAAAACACCATTGCCAGCCCCAAGAAACTACGTAGCCACATAAAATTACAGTTAAACTAGCACCAATAGAGTGAGATGCATTCCACCATGACATTTTCGTAGCCAGTTCTGAAGGTGGTACCCAGTGAGATAATAACCTCGCCGATGGCGGGAAACCCATCCCCTGAAACCAACCATTTAATACCCACATAATACCAAATACAATAACGGTTGTTCCAAAACCAAAAATGATATTGCAAACTGTTTCCATCGCTGGCATGGCGATACTTAAATTTTTACGCACAAAATAGTACATAGCGTAACCCATCATGGTACCGATAATGGTGCGTAATTGCCAATACTTAAACTTCTTTTTTGCTGGTGCATCCATCGATGCGTATTCAGGATTAACTGTACTATCCATTGTCTATTTTTGGTTAGGTCTTTTGAAATAGGTCGTGGAAGTTAAATCTCCCAGATGCCACCTTTGCCAAACAAATTATTCAGCCATTGGTCTAAATAACTAGTACGCAAAGCGATATCTAAAATGGTAAATCTTCTACGAATAAATTGCGCTCTTATAAAAGTTTCTTTCAAACGTTCTCTGGTAATTGATATTTGCTCTGGCTCAGTTGGTGCGCCAACTAAGCTTAATCGTCGTATGGCTTCCTGATAAGGCACTATTTGTTTCTCTAGTTTAGCTTTTATGGCAGGCCAGTTTTCTTTAAGCGATTGTAATTGTGTTGCTAATTCTTCTGCATTGCTATATTTTGCTTTAGTTTCTTGCAAACCAATTTCTGGAAAGTCTGTGCCCTCAAAAATAGCCAACGCTTCCTTGTCAGATTCTTCAGCGGATGGCCAAGCTGTCAAAACGTTTTTCACATCCAAATTACTTACATCAGTTTTTAAGAATTCCTCATAAAGCGCTGTAATAGCAATGGTTCCAATACTTACTTGAAAACCATGAGAAATATGCTCTCCATGATGCAAATGATTTTCCATGTTCCATAAATGACTAAATTGATGTTCGGCACCGGAGGCTGGGCGGCTCGATTTAGACCACTGCATGGCAAAACCGCCCAACATTAATCCCTCTACCAACTTTGTGATGGCAATCGGGTCTCCATTATGTACACCTTCGGGGTCTGAAAGTGCATCATGCAAACCATCCTGCACTATTGACCAAGCTTTTTCATCAATCGGTTCTATATTTAAACTGTCTGCTAAAATCCAATCTGCACCTGCAGTAATTTTAGCAAATAAATCTGCATAGCCCGATGCCGTCATTTCGCGGGGTGCATTACAAATGATATCAATATCTGCTAAACAAGCTTGTGG
>SEDG01000300.1 GCA_004295885.1 Pedobacter sp.
GCATTCACAGTAAACACAGTAAACGCACAAACTGCACCAGCAAAAGCTCCAAAAACAGAAAAGGCAGCCAAAAAAGCGGCAAAGATTGAGAAAAAAGCAGATACAACTTCTGCAAAAAAGGTTGCCAAAAAAGCTAAGAAATCTAAAAAATAATTAGACTTCTAGTTTAAATAAGGACGCCAGCAAAAAAATGCTGGCGTTTTTATTTTTTTAGGATGTTTTGGTACGCTAACGTCAGCGCATCCGTAAATAGGTCCATTCTAACTTTATCAAGGTTAAAAACTGTCCAGCCTTGTTTGCCCCAATTATTTGGGACGGGGTAAATATTTTTCACATCAAAAGCAGAAAAAACAGATTGATCTATCTCGTTCAGTTTTAAAGAAGCTTGGTTCTTCCTAGTATCATAGGTGGCAAAGATTTTCTTTTCAACCCTAAAAGATGTCTTTTCAAAATGGGGCTGCTCATTTGTGTCAAGAAATGAGAGCGCTAATTCTCTAAAATTTTTTAAGGTCACCATTTTTTGAAGCTAACAAAATTTTCGGTATTCCCCAAGCTGTGCAAGGGTTGGGCTTTGCTTCGCTGCACTACACCCTTTCAATTTCTAACGCAAATAAATTACACAAATCTTTATACCAATCTTTACATTTGCTGAAAAGCACCAAGAATGATTAGAGTAAATGATGAAACATCAGTTGAGGTACTGCAAGATATTAATGTTGGAAATTTAGTTACCGATGGATTTAGTAAAACTGGCCTGGTAGAAAGCATAGAGACTACTGATGATGGTTTATACAAAATCTATGAGTTCTATTTAAATACCGGAAGAGTGATCACCACTAAAAGGTAATCTTACTTTACTTCCAAATAACCAATCATGTCTTTTCTTCCCCTAACTGCATAAAGTGCAATTTTATTTTTATCAATTGGCAACGATATATTAATTAACGAAACATATTTACTTTGTTTTTTATCCATTAATACTGTTCTTGTTAAATTGCCATTACTGTCAATAGTTCCCATAGTGAAAAAAGCATCAGCGGTACCTCCTAAGAGTGTTTGACCGCCAGAACCAAGCTTGGTCTCTTTTGGACGCTCATCAAGCCTTTGTTCCAGATTATCATCTCTATCATTATAGAATAATAAAAGCTTATCCTTATAGGCCAATGTTTTAAAACTAGAGGCATTGCTGTTAACTAATGACTGTTGGAATTTTGGAATTCTAGTAATTACATTCGTCCCATTTGTTTTTACATTGATGTCAATAATATCTCCATGCTCAAATACATAGTAGGATCCATATTTTGAACTTACCCAGTATACTCGTCTATATTCCAATAAAAAGTCTTGGTCTCCATTTTCTCTTGTTACCCATTTAACGAAATCAAATGAGGCTCCAAGGCCGCCATCCCGTTCGCTATCACTCCCTTGCTTATCTTTTTTAATGATTTCTAATAAACTTTCTGGAAAATTATTAATGTTAGTAGATGATACTGTTTTAGTTGTTGTATTTATCTTGGTAAGAAAGTATCCATTTACATTTCCATCAGATTTTTGCTGATGCATACCGAATAATGTGAGCTCATTACTTTTTTCATTAGCAATCGTCAAGGAATGTACAAACTTATCACCAATGCTAATTAAAAATTCATGAGGAGTAACCTCATCTTTGCTATAAAGTAAAAGTTTTGTTTTATAAGAGGGCACTTTTTTCCCTGCTTTACGAATATCCTCTTTATTGGTTTGACTATCGAAATGTTTTATTAATACCGCTACTTTGCCATCATTTGTGATGAGCTGTCCAAAAATTATGATGTCTTTATCTTGATAAGGAAGTTGAATTGTTTTATCCCAAAGTTTAGCCATTTTGTAATCGTACACACCTAAGTAATACTTCTCCGCTTCTGCCTTGCTATAAGGAGATAACCCCATCATCAAAACCTTTGTAGAATCTTCTGATAATTGATAAGATACACTTGATTGTTCAGATTTTTTGATAGCTTCCATTGTACCTAATGGAATATTTGCACCTTGGTTTTTGAATGTTTTGATATTTAATGGCTGACAGTAAAAGCTTGTAGTTTTTGATTTTTTATCATAGATGTTTGTAAAGAAGTACAAGTTCTCTTTAATGCTAAGCAGTTTATCAAACTTAACATTGTCTTGATCTACATAGATGGTATTAGTAGCTATTTCAGTAAGCTTATTGTTATAGCCAGTCATAATTGGACTGATATCCCTACCTTTTTGTTCGAAACAAAGTTTAATAAGATCCGTTGAACTTCCCTTAACAAAAGAATTGTAAGTAACTTCACTTTTACTTTCTTGGCCCCAAGTAAGGGTAACATTTTGAGCATGAGCTGACACTGCCGCTGCGGCAATGAAGGAGAGCGTAATAAATTTTTTTAGCATTTAGTTTGTTTGTTGGGTAAAACTACTACTTTCGTTGCAAATAAATTAACATGATCAAAAAAACACTCTCCACTCTCTCTATTGCCATTATTTACTTAATTAGTCCCGTAACCGCGCAAACTAGACAAGGTACTAATGACACAACAAAAACAGTAATTATCTTTAATAATGGATCCTCTTCTATTCCTAAAAAAAGTTACTCACAAGGCGATAATATTGTGAAAATTGACCCCATTGGATTTGTCTTTGGCAAAATTCCAGTTTCTTATGAGAGAAGATTGTCCGATTTATTCAGTGTTCAGTTAAGTGCTGGTATAACTTCAAAAAATTATCTTCGTTCAGTTTGGGAAGAAGGCTCTACCGAACCTGGGGGCAGTAATTACACTTATAATGATGAGGCACCGGCTGGATTTGAAGATGAAACAGATGGATTGTATAATTTTGATCATAGGACGGCTTCGTTAGGCTACACGATTGGATTACAGCCTCGAGTTTATATTAGCGAAGAAGCATTGGAAGGTTCTTTTTTTGGCCTAGGATTAAATATGTCTAGATTTAATTTCAGTACACCGGGATTAGTGAAAAATGCTTCTGGCAATACACTAACCGGTCCAATAAAAAATGAATATGAAAATGTGAAAGATGTTACAGTGTATTTTGGATGGCAAAGACTTTATGACAGACTCAGTTTAGAATATTCTATGGGTATTGGTCTTAGGAAAGTCGATGGAGTGAAATATCGTGCAGGAAGCTCTAATAGTAGTTTTTATGAATCACTTAGCGGTTATTCAAAAAAGACAGGGGTGAATTTGGAAATAAGTTTTAAACTTGGTTTTCAATTATAATACCTGATTAAATTGTATAGCCTTTGTATTTGATAGAATACAAAGGTTTTTTTATTCCGTTTTCTTGCGGCAGCCGGTAATGCAATATCATTAAAGCCCGGTTTGATAGAAAAAGTTAGAATCAGTTATTCAGTTAAATATCCAAAGGGCCAAGGAATAGAGATTTTGCATGATAAGGTAGTAGCTATGGTTGCTGCAATATTCCTCTTACAGAAGCTTTGTTCTCTAAACCCCAATCCCGTGTTCTGAGGTACACAGCACACTAACTAAGGTAAATAGAGTGAACTTTGACAAACTAATTCCTGTTGAGTAAAAGTTTGTCAAGGTAGGCGAAATGCACCTTACGTTTCTTGCAGTGGTTTTTGTTCTCTAAACCCGATATACTTGGATGCCGATTTAAGCATCTGTTTTTATTGTTTTATTGTATGCTTGCTTGTTGCACAGGTTTCATCGGCAGTAACATTAG
>SEDG01000301.1 GCA_004295885.1 Pedobacter sp.
GTAGCCATTTGCCCTGGCCCAAATTTAGCTTATTTTTCTAAGCAGTATACATTGAATGAAATGGTAGCTCATATTTATGGTAAAGTAGATTTGTTGGCAAAAGTAAAAAGACCCAACTTTTTTATAAAAGAGCTTGAGCTTTACATTAATTACCTAGGTACAGAGATTAAGATTCTGGTTGAAAGTGTTAACGAGAAAAAACAAATGCAATTATTGAAATTTAAGGCTCAGCTCTTAACTGGAATTGAATATTATAAATATTTATCTGCTCAATTTTCTCATCAAAATATGTTCTACGAAGCGAAGTTTTACACTCCGCTTTTGGTTGCAGAAACTAAACTTAACGGCCTATCAATTTAAATATTAGCGCTATATTTGAATGGAAACTTTAAGTATGGAAAGAGAAAAATTATTAATAGCAATAATAGAAAACGCCATTGACGGAATTATAACTATTGATGATAGAGGTTTAATTGAAAATATCAATCCAGCTGCATTACAACTCTTCGGCTTTGCCAGTAGAGACGAATTGATAGGCAAAAATGTTTCTGTTTTAATGCCTGAGCCCGACAAGCATAGACATGATAGTTATATCGCCAATTATGAAAATACTGGCCAAAAAAAAATCATTGGCATTGGTAGAGAAGTAATAGGGTTGCGTAAAGACGGCACAACTTTTCCTTTTAGATTAGGTGTAAGCGAAATTAAATTTACTGATAGAAGAATTTATACAGGCTTTATTCATGATTTAAGCAGGCAAAAAGAAGACGAGATAAAAATTAAAAGCTATACTGAAGAGCTAGAAGTAAAAATAAAGGAACGCACTCAAGAGTTAATCCGGTCTATTAATGAGTTAGAATCGGCAAAGGAACATGTGAGTGCACTTTTTAAGAAGGAGAAAGAACTCAACCAACTTAAAACAAGGTTTGTCTCGATGGCTTCCCATGAATTTAGAACACCACTAAGTTCCATTCAACTATCAGCTTCGCTAATTAACAAATATGTTGAGAAGCAGGATGTTGAAAGTGTAGAAAAGCATACCAATAAGATTAAAAATGCTATCAACAACCTTACTACCATTTTAAATGATTTTCTCTCTTTAGAAAAATTAGAAGCTGGCAAAGTTGAGGTAAACAAACAATGGTTTGATATTTTTACTTTCGCTGAAGAAATTGCTGAAGAGATGCAATTGATGACTAAGCAAAAGCAGCTTATCGTTTACGAACATAAGGGTACAACTAGTCAGGTTTTTCTAGACCAAAACTTATTGAAAAACTGTATCATCAACCTCATTTCCAATGCCATTAAATATTCCGGAGAAGATACCATGATACAAATTAATAGCACGGTTAATGAGCATGAGCTTATTATCGATGTTAAAGATAATGGGATAGGTATTCCAGCCTCGGAAATGAATAATTTATTTGAGCCATTTTTTAGGGCGCACAATACTGGCGATATTCCTGGAACGGGTTTAGGGTTAAATATTGTGAAACGCTATGTTGGTTTAATGAACGGGACATGTACGTGTGAAAGTGAACAGAATAGTGGTACAACTTTCAAACTCCATTTTAAATTTTAATAATGAAAAAAGCACTAGTAATTGAAGACAGCGACGATATAAGAGAAGGAACAGTAGAAATACTAGATTTAGCGGGATACGAAACTTTTAGTGCGAAAAATGGTAAAATAGGAGTTGATTTGGCCATTAAATACCTTCCTGATATTATCCTTTGTGATATCATGATGCCAGAATTAGATGGTTATGGCGTATTGTATCTCTTGCAGAAGAACCCTCAAACTGCAAATATCCCATTTATATTCATGACGGCAAAAGCAGAACGTGCCGATATGCGTAAGGGAATGGAAATGGGAGCAGATGATTACTTGACCAAACCATTTGATGATTTAGAACTGTTTAATGCGATAGAGAGCAGACTCAAGAAAAGAGCTAAACCAGCCGGCTTTAAATCAGCTGGCGGGAATAAAGAAGCCTTATTTGAAGCCTTAAAAGCTAAAGGAAAGACGAGAACTTTTGCTAACAAACAAATCATTTATGTTGAAAATGATGAGCCTTCGCACCTTTATTTTGTTAAAAAGGGCCAAGTAAAAACTTATAAGAGAGCTAAGGATGGGAGGGAACTCTCCTCAACGCTGTACCATGATGGTGATTTTTTTGGCTATGAAAGCTTATGTAAATCTTCTAACTACACCGATAATGCTGCAACTTTAAGCGATTGTGAAATTACCCTAATTGCAAAGGCCGATTTTATGGATTATTTGTTGAACCACCAAGAAATTGCGAGTGCGTTTATAGGTATGCTGTCCGGTAGCGTACAAGAAAAAGAAGAGCAGATGTTAAGATTGGCTTATTTTTCAGTACGTAAACGTGTTGCCGATGCGCTTGTTCAAGTGGCTGGTAAATTTGGAGAGGCTAATTCAGATTCTTGTACCTTAAAGATATCTAGAGATGATTTAGCTGCCTTAGTGGGCACCGCAAGCGAAACAGTAAGCAGAATGCTGGCAGACTTTAAAGAGGAAAAACTCATCGAAAAAAATGGTAATGCCATTCATGTTCTTTCTATTGAAAAGCTGAGGAACGTTAAGCAGTAGGCGATTCGTTTTTCGTCTATCGTCTATCGTCCGACGGACAACGAACAAGGGACAACGAACAACGTCTTTTCTGACGAAGATCATTTTTTTTGCTAACCCATCTCATCAATCAAGGTATTATTGTAAGCTAGTTTTGTATATATAAATTATGCAGAATGAAAGCAATTGCCTATAATATTAATCCGAAAGAAAAAGAATGGCTTATTTTGGCCAATTATAAAAAACATGATATTACCATTATTGCAAACAGCTTAACGCTAGATACTTTGCATTTTGCTGCTGGTAAAGAGGCTTTAATTGTGTTTAATGAAGACCCGATTAATGCTGTTATCATTAAGGGTCTAAAAGATTTGGGTGTTAAATACATCGCTACATCTTCATTTAATTATACTCACATAGACATCTATACAGCTAAAGCCGCAGGAATAAAAATTGCCAACATTCCATTTAAGAATGGTGGAACATTAGAGAACATGCATCAAGTTATTACCAATTTAGATAATTGGGCAGCAGGAAAATGTGTGGGTGAAGCTTGCTGTTGTCAGCGTAATTGTGCCGTTAATCTTGTTCAGAAAGAGAATGGACACCATTAGATTGCTGAAAAAGTATAATGTGGCAGCTCCTCGTTATACTAGTTATCCTACGGTGCCGTATTGGAATACAGATAAATTTACAACAGGTGGATGGTTAAATTCCTTAATTAAAAGCTATAAAACTCATAAAGAAGATGGGATAAGCGTTTACATTCATTTACCTTTTTGCGAAAGCCTTTGTACTTATTGTGGCTGTAATACTCGCATCACAAAAAACCATGGTGTAGAAATACCTTACATCACCGCTTTAATTAAAGAATGGGAAATGCATTGCAAAGTATTAGGTGAAAAACCTAAGATTAGGGAATTACATTTAGGTGGCGGCACGCCAACTTTTTTTAGTCCAGAAAATTTAAAGTATCTAATTACCTCTATACTTGGACAAGATAATCAGGAAATCGCTTGTTCTTTTGAAGGTCACCCAGACAATACAACTAAGGCCCATTTACAAGTTTTACATCAATTGGGTTTTAAACGTTTAAGTTTAGGTATTCAAGATTTTGATTCGAA
>SEDG01000025.1 GCA_004295885.1 Pedobacter sp.
AGTATTTATGCCAAAGCTGCTTTACCATTTGGTATTACTTATCAATTGAACTTTAGTCCTGGTATAGATATGTACCGTACTTTCAATGCATCGTCTTCATTAAATCCAAATGTTACTACCCCAGGTGGTTCTGCAACCAGAGCACAAGAAACTAGGTATAACTGGCAAGTAGATAACTTGTTAAAATGGAATAAAACGATTGGCAAAATCCACAATTTCGACGTTACTTTTTTAGTGAATGGTGAAAAATACCAATCTTGGTACACTTTGTCAGGAAACGAAGGTTTTATCCCTAGTGACGTTCTTGGTTACCATAACTTAGGTAGTGGTGTTAAAGCAACGGTAAGCAGTGATGATCAGGCCTATAAAGGTGATGCTTTAATGGGCAGGATAAATTACTCGTTAATGAACCGCTATAATTTCTCATTTACTTTACGTCGTGATGGGTTCTCTGGTTTTGGTGCAGCAAACAAAAGAGCAACATTCCCTTCTGCAGCTGTGGCTTGGACTTTTACCGAAGAGAGTTTCTTAAAAGATATCAAATGGCTTAATTATGGTAAGTTAAGAGTTTCTTACGGTGAAAATGGGAATAGAGTTGTAGATCAATATTCAAGTTTGTCTAGTGAAGACTTAGTTAAGTATCAATCGGTAAATGGCAGCGGTGTACCTGCAGAGGTAAATGGTATAGTGGGCGGTGCTAGAATTGGTAATCCAGAACTAAAATGGGAAAAAACGAAATCCCTCAACATAGGTTTAGATTTTGGAATTATTAATAACAGAATCAACGGTGCGCTAGAGTATTATGATAAAAAAACATCTGATTTATTGATTAGCCAAACATTATCAAGTGTATCTGGAGCTAGTAATGTAATATCTAACATCGGAGCCGTTAATAACAAAGGTGTCGAGTTCTCGGTAAGTAGTAAAAACATCACCTCTGGTAACTTCCAATGGAATTCTAACGTAATATTTTCCCTCAATAGAAATAAGATTGTTCGCCTTGCGACACCTAATAACGACCCAGGTAATGGATGGTTTATTGGAAAAGATATTGATGTAATTTGGGATTATAGAATTTTAGGCGTGTGGCAAACTGACGAGGTTACAGAAGCTAATAAGTTTAATAAAGGCATAAAGCCAGGCGATTACAAATTACAAGACGTTGATGGCAACTATATTTATAACGATGCTGATAAACAGTTTTTGGGGTATCGTAATCCGCGATTTACTTGGGCAGTTCGTAATGAATTTAACATCTATAAAAGCTTCGATTTATCATTTCAGTTAATATCAAACTGGGGTCAGAGAGCACAAGATAACCAAGGCATTAACCAGCCAGGTAGTGTAGGCTTTGGAAGAACGAGTTCTTATGTAGTGCCTTACTGGACGGTGGATAACCCAACAAATGAGTACGCTCGTTTAAGCTCGGGCTTAAGTGGAACTAGCTTTAACGTGTACAGAAAAAGTTCATTCATCAGGTTAAATACCGTGGCATTATCTTATTCACTACCAAAAGATTTAATTGGAAAGGTGAGATTGCAAAGTGCGAAGGTGTATTTCAACATCAATAACGCTGCACTTTATGCACCAGATTGGAACACATGGGATCCTCAAAATAATGGTCCAACACCGAGATATTATACACTAGGACTAAATATTTCATTATAGAATTTATAGACATGAAAATTTTAAATAAAAAATTAATTTTAGCACTGGTCGTTTTAATGACCGCGGCTAATAGTTGTAAGAAAGCTGATCTTGAGTCGGAGTTTCTTTCGAAATTTGAACCAGAAGTAGCTTTAAGTAATGTTGCCGGAATGAAAGCTGCATTAGCAGGATTAGGTTTAAACGCAAGGCAAGAGTTTTTTGGAGACATGGCTCCGATAGTTACAGAATCTATTTTTTCTGATGTTGCTGTAGATGGTACCACAGATAAAAGCACCCAAGCCCAAGACATGGACACAAGGGTAACACCAGATGCAGAACTAAATAATCCAGATTTTAATAGGATAGGTTTTTACTGGATCGAGGGTTTTAAAGGCGTGAGGTATGCGAATACGATCATCAATAACATCAACAAAGTAACCTTTAAAAACGATGCAGAAAAGAATTCGATCTTGGGTTCGGCATTATTTTATCGTGCTTATTATTATTATCGCTTAGTTCATCAATTTGGCGATGTGCCTTTAGTTTTAGAAGAATTAACAGCGCCAAAACTTGATTATTATTCTACAAAGCGTGATGTGATCCTTAAAAAAATGAAAGCAGATTTGTTATTTGCCGAAACTTGGGTTTTAGATGGGGTTGATAGGGGTGAGGTAACCAAAGGTGCTGTTAGTCATTTATTAACAAAAGTAAATTTAGCTTTAGGAGATTTTGATGATGCCATAACTTCTGCAAATAACGTAATTAATGGAGGTAAATATGCTTTAATGAAATCTCGTTTTGGAAGTACTGCTGCCGATGCAACAAAAAATGTAATTTGGGATTTGCATAGAATGGATAACAAAGCAATTGCTGCCAATAAAGAGACTTTGTTTTTAGCAATTGACAGAGAAACATTGGCTGGTGCAACAGCAAACGGTTCTCAGGTTATGCGTAACTGTGTACCTGCTTGGCATTTTGCAAATTTAAGAACCCCATCAGGGTTAAATCCTGCAATTGTTGATGGCGTAACGGTAGAAATTCCATTAACGTTAATGTATGGTAGAGGAATCGGAAGGTATCGCGGAACGCCATATAGCACCAAATATATCTGGACAGATAATACAGATTAGTAGATGCTACACCTGCAAATCTGAACAACATGTTTTTGAATAAAGGTTTAGATACCATCCGTCACTTTTTTGGTTGGCCACACTATAAAACCTTTATCAACTCTACAAACACTTTGGCGGTAGATAAATATTGGTCGCCACCAAGAGGTACAAATACAGATTGGTACATTTTCAGGTTGGCAGAAACCTATTTGTTGAGAGCAGAAGCTTATTACTGGAAAAATAACCTTGCTTTGGCAATGGCCGATATAAATCAGGTGAGATCTAGAGCCAACGCAGCTTTACTTACAGATCCAACTACAATTACCATAGGTACAATTTTAGATGAAAGAGCAAGAGAATTATATTATGAAGAGCCACGTAAAACTGAGCTAACTCGTATTGCCTACATTTTTGCACAAACAGGTAAAGTTGCATATAATGGTAAAACTTATACCATGGCTACATTTTCAGACAACAATTTCTTTTATGATAGAATCATGGAAAAAAATGATTTCTATAAAAATAAAGTACCAACAGTTTCTGGTGTTAATTTTAAAATTTCTCCATTCCATGTGTTATGGCCAGTGCCAGGTGCGGCACAAAGATTTAATACGCAAGGCCGTATCAATCAAAACAAAGGATATACTGGCTATGAAAATAATGTGCCAGCATTAGACAAAATTCCATAGTATCCATACAATACAATTTGGTTAAGGTTGTTAAAACCGGAGAGGCAGTTCCTAAAAAGACTGCCTCTTTTTTGAACAGAATGTTTCTAAATAGAAATGAGCCATCCACATTGTGATTTGAATATTCTAGCTTTGCTTCAAATATTTAATGATGTCGAAAACAAAACTTACAATTACCAATAACGGTTCAGTTAAAATAGAAGGAGATTTCGAAATTGTGGATAGAAGTGGAAACGCTTATGGTTTACAAGGAAGAACGGTTCTTTCGATTTGTCGCTGCGGTTTATCGAGTAATAAACCTTTTTGTGATGGTTCACATAATGGTCACTTTGAGCACGAAGCAGTTGCTTTTGATCTGCCTCCAAAAAAAGTTTAAACTGAAAACATTAAAAAGCATCAATCTTAATTAGGTTGATGCTTTTGCTTTTAAAAGACTCAGTATTCTGCATTCATTTAATATCTTTGGATTAATTATGCCTCCAACCAATGTCGCATTTACTAGATAACCCAATTTATAATGCTTTAGTTTCTGCGCATCATCCAATTTCTTTGGGTACAAAAACAGTAAGGTATTACCTGCCAAGTTTCGCCTCTTTTGCCGGCTTAAAAGATAATTCTGCTGCCAATTTTGAGGAGCTTCACGAAATCAGTGAGCCAGAAAGTTTCTTTATTGTGTTTTCTATCAGCCCTCTTGAAATTTCATATCAGTGGAAACTCATTAAACAGATAAATATGTTTCAATTGGTTTATGAACATCAAACTTTGCCAACTGGCGATGAAAATGGATTTGTAGATTTAAACGAAACTCATGTTGATGAAATGATTGCCTTAGTTCAGTTAACAGAGCCTGGTCCATTTTTAGAAAAGACGATAGATTTCGGTAATTACACTGGTGTTTTTGAAGATGGTAAGTTGGTTTCAATGGCAGGTCATCGTTTTAATCCTAGCCCTTACACAGAGGTAAGTGCTGTTTGTACTCACCCCAATCATTTGGGCAAAGGTTATGCTTATCGCTTGTTAACAGAACAGATAAAGCGAATTCTAGCTCAAAATGAAATTCCTTTTTTGCATGTAAGAGATGATAACGAAGGGGCCATTAAACTTTATCAAAAACTGGGTTTTAAAATTAGAACAAGCATGATCGCTTATGTGATTAAAAAAAATTAAACTTCTTGATATAACAGCTCATTTTAAAATATAGCTTTAGGTTGTAGCAATTTTTCGCCAGTTTTTAGATCATCAATTTAAAATAGTATTTTGTAACTTTTTAAATACAAAATGAAACTCCCTCTCAGTATTCTGCCCACTTTTAAAGGGGATAAAAATAAGGCAATTGCTTTTGCATTTTGGATGCTGATCACTGTTTTTTGCACCCTTCAGTCTATCGTTAGTCATCGGTATAATAACTATCTCATATTCGAAAATACCTTTAGAAATTTAATTCATCAGACATCATTTTATGCTTCATATCCAGTAATTCATTTCGATATTAATCATTATGGGCCGGTTTTCAGCATTTTTATTGCTCCATTTGCAATGCTACCTAATGCGGTTGGGCTGTTTTTTTGGAATTTGTTTAATGCTGTGATATTATTTAAGGCAATTGAGAGCATTCCCTTACAAAATAAAAACTCAATTTATTTTATTGCTATCCCTTGCCTAATTACGGCATCACTTAGCGAACAATTTAACCCCGCCGTTGGTGCATTTATCATTTTAAGTTACACACTGTTAAATAAGGATAAAGGACTTTGGTCCACTATGCTAATTATGCTTGGTACTTTTATTAAGCTTTATGGTATTGTTGGTTTGGCATTTTTCTTTTTTGTAAAAGATAAAAAAAGGTTCGTGATATATCTTTTCATTTGGGCTTTGGTGTTTTTTATCATGCCAATGGTTTTTTCGTCGCCATCATTTGTTATTTCATCTTACAAGGAATGGGGTGCATCATTAATTGATAAAAACGCAAGTAATATCACCGAACCGACCTTGGATATATCAATAATGGGTTTTGTAAGGACACTATTTACTGGATATGGGATATCTAATATGGTTTTCTTGATCCTTGGTGTTTTGATATTTGCATTGCCGTATTTAAGATTAAAGGCATATAGCAACACTAATTTTCAACTGTTAATATTAGGCTCAACATTAATGTTTCCAGTATTATTTAGTACGGGTACAGAAGATTGCACTTACATTATTGCGTCTGCAAGTGTCGGAATCTGGTATTTAATTTCAGAAAGAAAAAGTTGGAAAACAGTTTTAGTAGTTGTCGCTATTCTTCTTTCGCTTAACTTACCGCTTGTATTATTCCGTAAATTAGCGACGCAAAATCCGATCTCGTTAACCGTATTGAGTTTGCCTTTTTTCATTATATGGATATTAATTATCATGGAAACCTATCGAATTAAAATTAACGATCAACGTCATGAATAAACTAGTCTCTATTGTTATTCCCGCCCATAACGAGGAAGAAAACATAATAGTTATTGTAGATCGTATCGAGAAGGTTTTTAACATGCTGCACTATAGTTTTGAAATCCTTATCGTAGATGATGGTGGAACAGACAAAACCTTAGAAGTTATTGAGGAGCTAGCTAAAGTTAAGCACAACTTCTTTTATATAGAATTTTCTAGAAATTTTGGACATCAACCTGCATTAAAAGCTGGATTAGATTACGCCAAAGGTGACTGCGTAATTTCATTAGATGCAGATTTACAACATCCCCCAGAAATGTTTAAACAGATGTTAGAGAAATGGGAAGAAGGTTATGAAGTGGTTTACACCAGGCGACTAGAAGACAAGAGACTTTCCTTCAGGAAAAGAAAAACCTCGACCTATTTTTATAGATTACTAAATTCCTTATCAGACATAGAGATAGAAGCAGGAACAGCAGATTTTAGATTATTAGACAGACGAGCGGTTGATGTTTTTAAGCAATTCAAAGAGAATGATTTGTTTGTAAGGGGCTTAGTAAAGTGGCTGGGTTTTAAGCAATTTGCGATCGATTATGTTCCTGAGGCAAGATTTGCTGGTGCTAGTAAATATAACATCTCAAAAATGAGAAGATTAGCCGTTCAGGGCGTTACTTCTTTGAGTGTTAAGCCTTTACATACGGCAGTATATCTTGGTTTCTTTTTTTCCTTTCTCTCTTTGCTTTATATCCCTTATGTTTTATATGCCCTCTACGTTGGTAAACATATAGATGGATGGGCATCTTTAATCATGACGGTAGCCTTTTTTGGTGGTTTGCAGCTTATTATTTTAGGTATTATTGGTATTTACATTGGTAAAATGTTTATGCAAACTAAAGAGAGGCCGAACTACATTATCCGTTCTTCTAACATCGATCAATTACAAAAATGATACTGTTAAGTTTTGATATTGAAGAATTTGATATGCCATTTGAATATGGAAAGGAGATATCCTTTTCAGAACAGATAATAATATCAACAGCCGGGTGTCATCTGATATTAGATTTATTGAAAAAGCATGGGTTTATTGCAACTTTTTTTTCTACAGTAACCTTTGCCTTAAATGCACCAGACGTTATCAGCAGGATAAAAGACGAAGGTCATGAACTTGCATCTCATGCCTATTACCATTCTGAATTTGAAACTGAACATTTAGCCTTGTCTAAGCAAAAACTCGAAGAACTTTTCGGGAAACCAATTATGGGTTTTCGCATGCCTAGAATGATGCCTGTTGATAATGATAAACTTGAAAGGGCAGGTTACACCTATAATAGTTCAATAAATCCTACTTGGTTACCCGGCAGATACAATAACTTAAAAGTTTCTAGAACTTATTTTAGGAAAAAGAATGTTTGGCAATTGCCAGCATCTGTAAGTCCAATGAGAATCCCTTTATTTTGGCTTTCCTTTCACAACTTTCCATTAAGCTTATATAAATACTTGGTAAAGAGAACGTATCAAAAAGATGGCTATATCAACATCTATTTTCACCCTTGGGAATTTACTCCATTAAATGATAAAGACAAATTTGGTTTTCCTTCTTACGTAAGTAGAAATTCTGGCACCAAGATGTATAATAGGATGGATACTTTTTTAAAATGGTTAAATGAAAAAAAATATCCAAACTGTACTATTTGCGAGTTTGTTGAGGGATTATAAGCTTGTAGTTGCACAATAGTATTATAAATTTAGAATGGGTAGTTAAAATTCTAAATATTATATATCTTGAACCATCCTTAATTGCGCTTTTGTTTTATGAAATTTCTCTCTTTAAATAGGTTTTTGCTAAAAATCTATATGTTCTCTTTTTTGCTTTTCGCTTTCCTTTCTAAAAGTTACGCTCAACAACCTACCAAATACAGCTTGCTCTGGGAAATAAGTGGCAATGGACTTAAAAAACCATCGTACTTATTTGGCTCTATGCACTTAAAGGATAAGCGGATCTTTAATTTTAGCGATTCGGTAATGAAAGCTATGGATGCCACCTCTGCTTTTGTAATGGAAGTACATCCTGATAGCGTTAACAAATCCTATTTCAATGAAAGCAAAGAGAAAGTTGTAAAAAGAGATGTGCTAAAGTTATTGTCATCGGCACAAATTGATACGTTAATGAAAAGATTTAACGATAGAAATGGCTTTGAAGCGGATAGCGTGACCTTAAATAATCCCATACTGATTTCTGCGCTGATGAAACCAGATTATTCGAAGCCCGATGATATGCCATCATTTGTAGATGCTTATTTATATGGTATTGCCAGAACATTGAAGAAAAAGATATTTGGCTTAGAAAAAATTGAGGATCAAATGGAGTTGCTATATGAGAACGACGAAGATATTTTAGCTCTTTTTGACGACAATGAACAGCAAAAAGAATATGTAGAGGAAATGATTTCTGTTTATGCTAGGGGAAATATTAATGAGATATATGATTTTCTGAAGGATGGGGAAGGTTTAGAAGATACCGATAATTTAATTGCTCGTAACGTTGTAATGACTAATGGCATGAAAGAATTGTTTAAAACTGAAACAGTGTTCACCGTTGTTGGTGCCGCTCACTTACTTGGCGATAAGGGAATTATTGCCCTGCTTAAAAAAGATGGATATAAAGTTAGGCCTGTAACTTCAACTTTTACGGGTGTTGCTAAAAACTATCAAATCGATTATGCTAAAATGGATTGGTATCATCATAAAGACCCAACTTATAACTACAACATCGATTTCCCATCACTGCCTGCTCGCAAATTTCAAAAAGGCACATCGGCAGTCACTGTTTATTCTGATATTTCTACCGAAACGATTTTTACAACAACAGCAAGCTTTACAGGCCCAGTAACTGAAGCTAACGGCGAACGTTATTTAGATACAGTTGCCAAAACATACGCTGAAAGTGAGGGTATGGAAATCATCAGTCAAAAGAAAATAGTTAAAGATGGCGTTGCCGCTTTGGAACTTGTAGCCAAAACTAAAAGCAAATATGTTAGAACGATAATTCAATATAATAACAGTCAGTTTTTTACGGTTTCTGTTGAAGGACCGAAAAATAACTTACACGATTATTTTGGCAATCATTTCTTAGATTCATTTCACAGCACTAAGCCTATAGCAGTTAGTACTGATAATTGGATTACTCATAAAAATGAGGCTGGAGCATTTTCAATTAAGTTACCTTTGAAACCCGAAGAGCTTAAAAAGGAAGTCGCCAACCCAAATTTTCCAGATTATCCTTATCAAATTAACATGTATTTGGCAACAGATCAAGTAAGGCTTATCAATTATATCTTCAGATATAATGATTTTCCCACAGGATTGTATTTAGCCAATCTTCCAACAGTTTTTGAATCATTAACCAAACAGTTCGAAGGTAAGGGAGAAATCGTTAGCGGACCAACGAAGATTTTTAAAGATGGTTACGAAGGTCGGGCAGTGGAGATGGTTATGCAAGGCTATCACATGGAAGCACAAATGTTTGTAAGAGGAAATAGAACCTATATGCTCTTAAAGCAAAACTTAAACGGCGACCAAAAAACTGCGGAGGATCCTTTTTTTAGCTCGTTTAAATTCGAAAACTACGTGTCATCTCCAACTATTCCTTTCACTGTAGGGAACTTAAAAGTGCAGATGCCAAGTAAGCCATTAACCATGCCGAGTGAAGACGAAAACGATAACGAAATCCAAGACACAAAATTATATTATGCCGTTAACAATAACACGGGCGGAGTTTATGGCCTTCAATCTGCCAAATTTAGCAAGTATGCTCGCTACAAAAGTTTAGACACCTTGTACAAAACGTTATTGGATGGATTAAAAGGCGAAACCGATACCTTGAATAAGACAGAAGATATTGTTGTAGGTAATATCAAAGCAAAGCAGTACACCGCCAAAGATACTTTAGCTGGAACAGAAAAAAAGCTTAGGATTTGGATTGATAAAGACCAATTTTATTATCAAATAACCCTAACCAGCAAGGAAGAAATAGCAGAAAAGCAGTCGATTGACTTTTTTAATAACATTAGCTACACACCACATACAGCAACTACAAATTTGTTTTCTTCTAAGGCTGATTTAATTATGGCCGATTTGAAAAGCAAAGATACCGCCACTTTTAAAGCTGCATTTAAAGCGTTAAATTATTATAGTTTTGAGAAGGATGAATTGCCAACTATTTACAAAGCTTTAAAACTAACCTATGCTGATGATACAACTGGCTATGGTGTAAGAGGAAGATTGATTGGTAAGTTGAAGGACTTGAAAAATGAAACTACCATTCCGTTTTTGAAAGAATTATATCAGGCAAAAAATCCAGATGTTATCCGTGCTAAAATATTAAGCGCCATTCCAGATATAGACTCTACCAATTACGATTGGTACCTTAAAAAACTGATTGATACTCCACCCTTAGCAACCAAGGACTACTGGAATTTATTTCGCCCCTTAAGTGATTCACTTTCATTTGTAGGTAAACATTTAACTGAGCTCATTCCATTAATGAATAATGAAGGGTACAGAACTCAAATTTTAAATATTGTTTCTCAGATGCTGAGCGATGATGATAAAGCGCTATACTTTGATTTAATTAACACCAACAGGGAAAAAATTGTTGCAAAAGCAATCTCAGATATTGATGAATACATTACCAAGCCAAATGATTATCCTTCAAATGTTTATTCGTATTTGAATATTTTAACGAAATTGGAACTGAAACCATTGGCAGATGAGTTTACCAAAAAGGTGTTTAAATTAGATTCGTCTGTGTACATACACACTACCGCCTTAGCAACCCGAATAAAATTGAACTTACCTTTAGACCAGAAAATGCTAAGTACGCAATTAGATAGTTTAAGTACAAGGTATGAAATCATGCGAGCTTATAATACAGCTGGCAGATTAAAAGAAGTACCTTTAAAATATAGAAAACATGATGAATTTGGTAAACTCTTAGTTTACAACTATTCAAACGAAGAAGATTATTATCCACAAGAGGTTAAACTTTTGGGTAAAATAACAGAAGGCGATAAGACCTATTATGCATATGAGGTAAGCCTTGATGAAGACGGAGAGGTGAAAAAATATTTAGCCTTCGCTGGTGCTTTCAATGATAAAACTGAAACCCTCGATTTTGAAAAGCTTTTTGGTTTTATGGGAGATGATGAATTAGAAGACGACTGGGAAACACAAGTTAAAGCGTTAATAGAAACATATAATGCAGAGCAATAAACACTAATGATATGGAAGAAGTAAAATTAAACTTAAACGAGAAAAACCAAGGTGCTTTTGTAGTTTTAGATGGCGATGAACAACTTGGGGAAATGGTATTGGCCATTGTAGATACTGACTTGATTGTTTATCATACTGAGGTTTCGCAGATGCAGAAGGCAAAGGTTTAGCAAAATTAATGCTGAACGCCATGGTGGCTTACGCTAGAGAAAATAACCTAAAAGTTGTCCCGCTTTGTCCCTATGTACACGCTCAATTCAAAAGGCATCCAGCAGATTTCGAAGATGTTTGGAATAAAGTTAACGAATAAGTTATTTTCTAATCTCTATAATAGTTCCATCGCCAACGTGTTTAAACAAGGTGTCAATATCGTTGTTTTGCATGGCGATGCAACCAGCTGTCCAATCTTTGGCATTTATCTTTTTTGGTTTGGTGCCATGTATGGAAACGCCAAAACCTGCTTTTAATCCTTTTTGTTTTGCGATTAATTTATCGTTGGCATCTGGATAAGATATTGAATAACTCTTGTGGAACTCGTCTTCACGTTCATATTTGCTATCTAAATGATATATTCCCTCGGGTGTTTTACCATCTCCATCGTATTGTTTATCGCCAATGGGCGAAAAGCCCAAATTGATGGAGAAATTAAGTACCTCAATTCCTTTACGTGTAACAACCATCTTCCTTTTTCCCTTTAAAACCAATACATAATCGGCCTGCGCCAAGGTGTTTTTAATATTGTCTAATTTCGTTTTCCAACTTTGTATGTTATCAGGCGTTCTATAAGCATCCCACCTTTCTCTAGATGCAACTGCATAGTCGTCTTTTTTTAACGAATCTTGGGAGGTTTCTGTTAAGCGATGTAATTTCCAAGTACCTCTGTCTTGATAAATGATGGCATCATGATTAAAAACAATTTTAACGTATTGATGAAATCTCAGCGGTGTATTGTTTAGATCTGTAACGATAATAGTGGTATCGATCCCTTTGGGCAAATGTTTCATTAGGCTGTCATCCCATTTTATGCCCGCTTTTTTTTTCTCTCTCACGGTTACAGGGCGTTGGTCGTCCATTTGCCAAATGCAAAAACCAATGGTAGCCGCCAATAAAAGAAATAAACATAAAATTTTCATCAGTCCACTTTATATGATTAAATATAACTAAATATTTAGTAATAAAAAATTCCGAAAAATAAACTAGTTCTAAACCATTTAATTAATTGACTTGTTGTTCTTTAAAATCAAAAATGGCAAAGGCAAAAAAGAAGGCAAAGACAAAGTCTAAAAAGCGAACCAAGAAAAACAAGCTTGGCGTTAAAAACTCTTTGGTTAATAATATCAACGCCAGAAAGAAGAAGGGAATTTCTCGGACTAAAAAGAAAAAAACCGTAAGCAAAAAATCATATAAAAAAATGAAAAATGGTTGGGGTAAAAAGGATTAATAGGATGAAAAATTTTGGTCGTAGCATTGTTCAATTATTACAAATTTGTCTTTGTATTTTGTTTCTGGCGGCCTGTAAAAGTGGGCCTTTTAATTTGCTAAAACCTGCTTCGCCACATCAAGAATATGAAAGGAAATTAGTTAACGCTGGACTTAATCAAACTACAATGGGCACCATGTGGATTAACAATGCACAGCAAAGTCTACAAAAAGCGTTGCCAATTAAATTACCCTATCAAGAGAAAGGATATTTTTCTGCTGAAAAGGTTGATGCGGCTGCCTTTAAATTTAATTTAGTGAGAGGCCAAAAGCTAGCGGTTAAGATCACAAAAAAGCCTGCTGTTGGTTTTATGATTTATGCAGATGTTTGGGAAGCGACGGAAGCCGCTGACTTTAAGTTAATTAGTTCTAGCGACACCGTGGGAAATCCCATTCAGCTTGATGCAGATAAATCTGGTAGCTATATTTTGAGGTTGCAACCAGAGCTATTAGGTAGTGGCGAGTATACCTTAGAAATTACAACTGGGCCATCCTTAAACTATCCCTTAAAAGCTGCAAATAAAAATCAAATTCAAAGTTTGTGGGGAGTTGGCAGAGATAATAATACTAGACGCCATGAAGGAGTAGATATTTTTGCGCCTTTTAGAACTCCTGTTATCGCAGTCGACTCGGGTACAGTAACAGGTGTAAATACAAATAATCTGGGCGGAAAAGTAGTTTGGTTTAGGCCAGCTGGAAAGGATTATACCTTGTACTATGCGCATTTGGATGAGCAAACTGTTACAGAAGGTCAATCGGTTAGTTATGGAGATACCTTAGGTAGGATGGGTAGCACTGGCAATGCACAGGGAGGTCCGCCACATTTACATTTCGGTATTTATACAAGTGGTGGAGCGATAGACCCGTTTCCTTTTATCAACCCCGCAATTGAAACTTCGCCGAAAATAGCCTCGTCATTAGCCAATCTAAATACCACCATGAGAACAACCTCAACCATTAAACTTGATGATGTTAGCCTTAAAGTCGGAACTGTATTGAGGGTCATGGCTGCAACTGGTAATGATTACAAGATAGCATTGCCCGATGGAAGAGTAGGTTACTTAGCAGGAAAAAATCTAACAACGGTCTCAAAGCCCCTCACTAGACTAAAAATCAAAACTTCACAATCCTTATACGATAAACCACAACCAGATGCGGCGCTAAAACTAGATTTAAAAGAAGGACAAACGGTAGATGTACTTGGTAATTATGGTGATTATCATTTGGTTTTGGATGAAAATAAGGCAATGGGGTGGCTTAAGAAATAATTTTCGGTTATTTGTATTTTCCTTTCTGAAACGAACAAATTAACAATATCTTTATTTCATTAACGCTTACATTAATGGAGGAAAACCCGCTCTCAACGCTGCCAGAAAAAGAATTTGAAGAAAATTTATGTGCCAATTGCCAAACTTATGCTTATGAGTCTGGCCATAAAATCAATCTTTGCTCTACCTGTAGAAAAACGCTAATTAACTATCCAATTCCTAAATGGATTAAGATTTTCGCAGTTGCATTAGTCGGCGTAATAATAATCAGTATAGTTAGAACGCAACAATACGTTTCTGCCGCGGTAGATTTGGGCCAAGCCGAAAAGGCCATAGAAAGAAAAGAATTTGTAACTGCTCAAAGGAAATTGGCAATGGTTCTGGCAAAATTTCCAGATGACGTTACTGCTAATGCCAATATGATTATTGCTGCTTCCTATAATCTAGATGCCAACTCGGTAAGTATTTCTTCCAATCGAATTTTGAATAAAAAATTTGAAGACAACGAACTTCTGGCTAGCACAAATGCAGCCATTGATTATGCAACTTCTGTTTTTTCGCAGGATACTATAATCGTTAAAAGAATTAACGAGGTAAGTACAGACAAAGTGGCTCTAATGAAACTGTACGCAGAATTAAAAGAGAAAAGTGCGGAGAATAGCTTAAAAATTTATCTTGCTAATTATCTATATGATTTAGACGCTTTTGCAGAGCTGGAAAAAATCTTAACCGAAATATTGTTAGTTTATCCAGACTGTTATAACGCATTGAGCTTAAAATCTGCCTTGATGAGAGATTCAAAGCGATATGATGAAGCCATTGCCACAGTTAATAAGATGCTCGAAATTAATAAGGAAGATGTTTATGCCATATCTCAAAAAGCCAGAATAGAATTAAAAAGGAAGCATGATCAGCAAGCATCAGTTTATGCAAATGATGCAATGCGAATTGACCCTCAAAATGATTCAGCATTGGAAGCAAAGGCAATGGTAGATTTTTTTGCTGGACGTAAGAAGGAGAGTTTGGCAACTCTATCGCTAATAAATGCACATATGGCATCCTCTGGTGATAGCACAATTTCTAAAAGATTAACAAAAATTATTAACGGAACTCAAATTTATAGGTAATGTTTATTCCAGGTATTCTCATTAGCATAGCAACTTTTCCAGGCGTTATAGTGCATGAACTAGCTCACCAACTTTTTTGTAGATGGTTTAAAGTCCCAGTTTTTGAAGTTTGTTATTTCAGAACCGAAAATCCAATTGGTTATGTAATTCATGAGCCGGCAGAAAAGGTTTATCAATCGGTATTTATATCCGTTGGGCCGTTTATAATTAACACCTTACTCTGTTTTATTATTGGATTTTCTGCCGCATTGCAATTTAAATTTGATTCTGCTAACGTTCTTGATTACCTATTAATGTATCTAGCTATTTCCATAGGAACACATGCATTTCCGAGTACAGGCGACGCATCTTCACTGTGGAACTCGGTTGTGCAGTCTGAAGAAACATCGTGGTTTTCTAAAGCTATTGTTACACCTATTGTGGGCTTTATTTACCTAGGTGCATTAGGCTCATTCTTTTGGCTTGATGTAATTTATGGAACTGCTGTTGCCATGGGCTTACCTTACATCATCATTAAATTCTTGGCATAAAGAGAATTTTCGTACCAATTATCGACTATTTCTAAAAACATTTCATAAATGAATGAATATTCATTTATATTTGAAGAATGCGAGTAAGAGATGAAGAAAAGGTTCAATTGGTAAAACAGAAAGCCCTTGAAAGCCTAGTTAAAGACGGTTTTGAAGGATTTAGCATGAACAAGCTAGCAAAAGCTTGCGGTATTTCTGTTGCAACACTTTACATCTATTATAAAGATAAAGACGATTTAATTATCAGCATTGCTAATGAAGAAGGCGAAAAAATGGCTGCCGCGATGATTGAAAACTTTACGCCATCACTTTCATTTGAAGAAGGAATGCGCATTCAATGGCAAAATCGTTATGCTTACGTTGTTACAAACCCTTTGGCTTATCAATTTTTTGAGCAGCTGCGAACTTCAAGCTATCAAGTTAAATTCCTAGAAACCTTCATGAAAAAATTCAAGATTGTGATTAGCGAATTTATGCATAATGTAGTGGCTAGGGGCGAAATGAACCCTATGCCCTTAGAAGTTTTTTGGTCTGTGGCTTATGCTCCGTTATATTCATTATTAAGGTTTGATAGAGAAGGGCAAAGTGTAGGCGGTAAGCCATTTAAAATGACTGAAGAGATATTGTGGCAAACATTTGATTTAGTAATTAAAGCTTTAAAAAATTAGAATTATGGAAAACCTAGACCATATCTTATTGTTTAAAACTGATATCAAAACTGAAGATTGTAAGGCGAAACTGCAATCTGTTTTAGATAGTCATTCAGCTATTGCTAAATGGAATGTTGCCTTAGATGATGCCGATTTTGTATTGCGAATAGTTTCCGAAACACTAAATCATCAACAAGTAATAGAACTTATAAATAATCACGGCCATCTTTGCTGTGAATTAACTTAACTAAATGAAATCAACACCAGAAGCTACGCCATTTACGGGCTATCAAAAATTAGCGATTTTCCTTTTGGCAATTACGCAGTTCACGGTAATATTAGATTTTATGGTGATGTCGCCATTGGGCGATATTCTGATGAAATCCCTTTCCTTAAAACCTTCTGCTTTTGGTGTCGCAGTTTCCGCCTATGCTTTTAGTGCTGGTTTATCCGGGTTGTTAACTGCGGGTTTTGCGGATCGTTTTGACCGTAAAAAATTGTTATTATTCTTTTACATCGGTTTTATTGCGGGTACCATTTTCTGCGGATTAGCACACACCTATGTAGAATTAGTAGCAGCCAGAATTATTACAGGATTATTTGGAGGGGTAATTGGCTCCATTTCTATGGCTATTATTACCGATATTTTTAGTCTTCAACAAAGAGGTAGGGTAATGGGCTTTTTGCAAATGGGCTTTGGCGCTAGTCAGGTTTTGGGTGTGCCAATAGGGTTATACCTAGCCAACATTTGGGGTTGGGAAGCTCCATTCTGGTTAGTGGCAGGACTGGCAATAATCATTGCAGTTGTAATTTTGTTTCAGATGAAGCCAGTAACAGCTCATTTATTAGTGCAAAGGGATAGGTCTGCGTTTATGCATTTGTGGCATACGGTCACAAAGAAAAGACATAGGGTTGGTTTTACTTCTACCGCTTTGTTGTCCATTGGTGGTTTCATGATGATGCCTTTTGGAAGTGCATTTGCCATTAACAACTTAGGTTTAAGTAATGCAGAATTGCCAATGTTGTTCATGATATCTGGCGTAAGTTCCTTAGTAATTATGCCGCTAATTGGAAAACTAAGTGATAAGATTAGCAAGTTTAAAATATTTATGGTTGCCTCCTTATGGATGATGATCATGTGCGTGATTTATACCAACTTAGCCATTACCCCATTTTGGATTGTAGTTGGCCTTAATATTTTAATGATGATGGGTATCATGAGCAGAATGGTTCCTTCTTCAGCCTTAACTAGTGCCATTCCAGACTTAGAAGATAGAGGTGCATTTATGAGTATAAATGCTTCGCTACAGCAAATTGCAGGTGGTGTTGCTGCTGCGGTTTCTGGTTTAATTGTAGTGCAAGAAAGTAAGTTTAGTCCTTTAGAAAATTACAATGTTGTAGGTTATGTAATTGTTGTGATTACGCTTATCAGTATCTTCTTAATGTCTAGAGTGAGTAAATTGGTGTCTGAAAAAAAAGTTAAAGTTCATCCCACAGTTGTGGAAGAGTTGGGTTAATTAGAGTTTCATTATAGAAAAGCCAGCATTTAATCAATTTAACACCAATACAATTGTCTTGCTACCACTACAAAACCCCTACATATTTTGCAAATACCTTGTTTAATTGATTAGGCAAACCTTTGCGTAGAATTATGCTAAGTTAACAGCGCTTAACTATTGGTTTGTGGCTTTAAAATGAAGAAATTGCATCTCGATTTTATCGAATCAAATTCCAAATACAAATGAACAAATCTAATCAACTTCTGCTATTAGCTGTTTTGTTATTTGCTGGTACATCAGCATTTGCGCAACAAAAACCAGTTTCTTATGCAAGCAAAAAAGTAACCGTTTACTCAACTGTTAAAGGTTCAGACAAGCCAATGTCGCAAACCGAAGTTTTGACTTTTAAAACTTTAAAACAACCGATGGAAACTCAAACATTGGTATTTGTAGACCCAAATAGAAAGTTCCAAACTTTTATAGGCGTTGGTGGTGCAATTACGGATGCATCTGCAGAGGTTTTTGCGAAGATGCCGAAAGCAACTCAACAAGAACTGCTAACCGCTTATTACGATAAAACAAAGGGAATTGGTTACACAATTGCTCGTACAAACATTAACAGTTGCGATTTTAGCAGCGATACCTATACTTATGTGGCTGACAACGACAAGGCTTTAAAAACCTTTAACATTGATCATGACCGTAAATATAAAATTCCGTTAATCAAACAAGCTACAGCAACTGCTGGAGGAAAAATAAATAACTGTTCAAAATGAGCCAATGGCAACACAAAGATGGGAATCATGTTTGTACAGCGCAGAAGAGGAAAGAGATTTCATTAAGAATTTTTTAGGTCCAACTTTGCAGAAGAACAATATGGCAAGTAAAAAGCTAATTGCTTGGGACCATAACCGCGATTTAATTTACCAAAGAGCATCAACTTTGTTAGAAGACCCTTTAGCTGCGAAATACATTTGGGGTATTGGATTTCATTGGTACGAAACTTGGACAGGAAGCACGCAAAACTTCGAAAACTTAAAGAGAGTAAATGAAGCTTTTCCTACAAAACAATTAATTTTTACTGAAGGATGTGTAGAGAAGTTTGCTTTCGACAGAATTAACGATTGGACTTTAGGTGAACGTTACGGACTATCGATGATTAACGATTTTAACGCTGGTACTACAACTTGGACAGATTGGAACATCCTTTTAGATGAAAACGGCGGACCAAACCACGTTGGTAATTTCTGTTTTGCACCAATTCATGCAGACTTAAGAACAGGTAAACTTTTGTATACTAACTCTTATTATTACATCGGTCATTTTTCTAAATTTATTAAGCCAGGGGCGAAAAGAATTATCAGTTCGCCAAGTCGTTCGATGCTGATCAGCACTGCATTTCAAAATCCTGATGGTTCTATTGCAGTTGTAGTAATGAATAATACAGACCAGAAATTACCTTATCAACTATGGATTAAGGGTAATGCTGCAGAAACTGTGAGCCAGCCTCATTCTATTAGCACTTTGATTATTAAGTAAAATTTTAGCCACAGATTCGACGATTTTAATAAGTTTATCGTCGAATCTGTGGGCTTAGTATTAGAATTACCAAATCTTCCAATTCAAGTTTTTGGTTTCGTTTCTTGTTGTGGGAACTTGTAATCCAGCAGTTAATTCGGCTACTCGTTTATTTACATATTTTTTAAGATCAGTTACCGTTGCGTGTGGATTGGCTTGCATATACTCTAATATGCTGTAACTGAAAACACCATTTTTTAAATCGTTTTTTTCCAAGGCAAACTGCGTTCCTGCCGCTGCGGAAATTATGGTGGCGCCAGTACTTCTACCCACGTTTACAAATAACTGTTGCATAAGCTCTAGGCTTGTTTTCATATCGCCTTTTTTTGAACCTGTGTTGATCACTTTAACTCCTTTTCCACCTTGAGTTTTGTTAGCAGCTAAAGTAGACTCTGCATTGTTAATTTTAATGATTTCGTCCTTATCTAGCTCACCACTATGACAGGCGTCGATTAGCATTAATTTTTGTCGAGCAGGTATATTGTCGAGCAAGTTTTCTAATTCATCATAAGCAAGTCCATTTTGTTCTGGCTTATCAAAATTTACAGCAAATGTAGAGAGGAAATAGTCATAATCTTTGCTCAATAAGCCATGGCCAGAATAAGCAATTATTACTTTGTCATTTACTTCGCTCGCTTTAAGTTTTTCTTTTAAGGCAATTACATTTGCTATAGTAACTTGTTGATTAAACAGGGTATCAATAATTATCTCGTCGCCATATTTTATTTTAAGCGCTTTAGCCTGATCACGGATATCTTTAACACTCCATTGCAAATTATTTTGGCTCTGTGAAAATTGATCGATGCCAATACCGACAAAAAACAGTTTTATTGATGATGGCTTTTCTGGTTTAAAATTGATGATGAGAGGCATTTTATAACTTTCTGCCCCATTTATATTTGTCACTGAAGTTTCTATAATGTTATTTCCTTCGCTTAGTTTGATTACGATTGTGGTATCGATCTCTCTTCTCTTTTTGTTTTTTAAACTTATCCCTCTCATACCGAAAATGGGGTTTTCGTTTACCCAAACATTAAAGCGATCCAAATTATAACTTTCATCCTTGCCTTTAACTTGTAACGTTAACTGTTGCTTGTTTTGGTCCAGTGCTATCGCTGCTCTATTGCTAAAATCGGCCTCTGGCACATTATAACCCGATCTAAACGAGGCAGTATCTACGCCCAGTTTTTTAATGCGTTTATCGTAAGTTTTTTTGTAAGATTTTATCAATGAAGTGTCTACGCTTCCAATTGCTTGCAATACCTTATCTGGTCTATTGTATCGGATATCTAACTGGTCAAAAGTAATTACCTTATTGTCTTTTGTTACATACGGCATTCGGAGTCGACATATAGTATCCAGAGGGCAGTGTAAGGATAAAATCATCGGTGTTAAGCGCAACTAAAGAATACAATTGATTGCCGCTATTTAAGTCGAAAAAGATTACTTCGCTATTTCTTTTGCAAATGATTCTCTTCAGGTCAAATGAGACACTTTGAAATATGGTGTTTTTACCCACCATAATGCTTTTGGTTTGTTTCCCAGAATTAACATCCCAAATTTTAATAGTTTGGTCATCTGAGGAGGTTAGGATTTGCTTACCATCTGGCGAATAAACGGCATTTCTTACAAAATCAGTATGGCCAGTTAAATCATGCACCAACTTCCCAGTGCTTACATCCCATATTTTGGCGCCTCGCTGTCCCGATGCCAATATAGATTTTCCATCCGGCGAAAAATCAATAGATGATACGTACTGAATGTTACCTTCAAAATCAAAAATTAACTTACCAGAATTAACATCCCATAGTTTAACCATGTTGTCTGATGCAGCTGTAATGATGGTTTTGCCATCTGGAGAAAATTTGGCAAACTTGATTTCAAAAGCGTGGCCTTTAAAAGTATAAATTAAATTACCAGTTTTAGCCTCCCACAATTTTGCAGAGAGATCACTTGCTGGGCCAGTGGATGCTGTTAAAATTTTGTCTCCGCTGGGTGAAAATGATGTAATATCAACGCCATATTTACTTTCATGACCTTTCAAAGCAAATGCTAACTTTTTATTGGTTAAATCCCAAACTTTTGGAGTTGCATTCCAGAAACCTGTTGTTAGCAAGGTTTTTTGGTCTGGTGAGACCTTCGCAGAGGTGAGAGCTGCTCCTTCGCCAAGTAATATCTCTTGAATTAATTTGCCGTCATGGGCTTTTCTAAGCTGAGCGCCCATGTCTGTAAATGTTAATATATCCTCATCATTATCTATAAACTTCGCATTATTTAATGTTCCTTGATCATTAATTGGAAACGATACTTGTAATTTGCCAGTTAAGGTTTCCCATTTCTTTACCAACTCCCCGTATGTTGCTGTAATGAATGATTTTCCATCTTTGGCAAATTCAGCATTCAGCAAAATTTTGCTGTGCCCAGTAAAGGTGTTTTTTAAGGTGAAGTTTTTTACATCCCATGTCTGAACACTATCACCTGCACCCTTGCTTAATAACTCATTACCATCTTTATAAAAAGAAATAGAGTAAATTGCGTTTTCATCATCTTTTATTTCTTTGATTAATGCGCCATTACTTGCATCCCAAATTCTCAGAGGTTGGTCGTAACCAATTGATATTATTTTGGTTCCGTCTGGAATGTAGACAGCATCAATTACTTCATGGGTGTGTCCCTTCAATATAAATTTTAATTTTCCAGAGCTAAGGTCAATAATTTTGGGGCTATTATTCTCTAGGGTAGTTATGGCTAAGCTCTTGCTATCTGGCGAAAATCTAGCCGCATTAATTCGGAATTTCCCACCAGCGAAGCTAAACAACAAAGTACCTGATTTTGCATCCCAAGTCTTTACGGTAAAATCATCCGAAACTGTGCCTATTATTTTTCCATCTGGCGAAAAGGCAGCCATATTTATAGCGCTTTTATGGCCAATTAATTTTGAAATAAGTTTCCCAGTTTCTGCATCCCAAGTTATAGCAAATTGGTCTGATGAGCCTGTTACAATCGTTTTGCCATCTGGCGATATTTCTATGCTATTTATTCCCTGAGTATGACCTTGGGTTTCAAATATCAATTTTCCCGTATTTGTATCCCAACAACGTAAAGGCGAATCATCAGAAATCGTATATAGCTTGTTTCCATCTGACGAGAATCTAAGATCGCGAACTCTATAGTTATGCTTAATGGTAAATAGGCTATCACCAGAAAGTACCGACCATATTTTTGCTGTATTGTCCCATGATGCCGTAGCAACTACCTTTCCATTAGGTGAAAACTCAGCATGCATTATTTCTTTAGTATGTCCCTCCAAGTTATGAAGTAGATAACCGTCTCTGCTGCTCCATATTTTAGCAGTAAAGTCTTCACCTGCGGTCACGATTAATCTGCCGTCAGGCGAAAATTTTAAATCATGAATCGAATTTGTATGTCCAATAGGCAACATTAATTTTGGTTCCTGTGCTTTCAAAGTAATATAGGAAAGGCACATTAGGAATATAAGTAATACCCTCATTCTGGTAGAAATGGTTTTTATGGTTGGCGAAGAAAACATAGTAAATTTGTTTCAATTTACCATCAAAATTCAGTTTAACCAATACCTAATAAGTGGTATATTTTTTGAAGCTATAATTGCATTTTTAATGATATTTACGGGTGATATCTGATTGCTAAAAAGGATTTTGTTCTTAATATTAATTCTTGTAGAGTGAGTTTTTTTACAATCAATTAATCCTTCTTACGTTTATCTTGTCATACAATTGTAATTGCCAAATAGTTATGAAAAAGAGTCACAGTTTCTACATTTGTCTTGTCGCATTTAGTTGCGGAATAATTTTTTCTTCATTCGTAAGAAATTCAACGGTCGAAAAATTTACGTTACCTTATAAAAAGGCTGGATTAACAGAGCAGCAAGCAGCCGCACATTTGTTAAGTCGTTTTACGTATGGCGCCAAAGCTGGCGACGTCGATGCAGTTGTAAAAGAAGGCCTAGAAAAATGGTTCGTGCAACAATTAGATGGTAAGCAAGATAATGCTAACCTTAATCAGATGTTGGCTCGTTTTGAAGACATTAATTTAACCAATACAGAAGTAGAAAACCTCTATCCAAGAAATGCCCAAGTTGTTCGTTTTGCGGTAAAAGACGGGGTGATTCATAAAGATTCGGTAAATAAAGCAAACGGCAAGGAATACAGAGAGCAGATTTTGGCCTATATGAAAACCAAGGGCTTTAAACCTCAACAAGAATTATATCGTCACGATATGCAGATGGGAGGAAATGCACAACAGCAACAACGTAGAAAGAAATTTCAGGAAGATTTTCAAAAAAAGAAATTACAGCTGGGAAAAGGAAAATCTGGCTTAAATGAAAATTACGCTCGTGAGGTGATGGAATTACATACTTTGGGTGTAGATGGTGGTTACACGCAAAGCGATGTGACGCAAGCAGCCCGTGTTTTAACAGGTTGGACAATTGCGCCAATGGGCGATAATGGTTATGGCGCACCCATAAAAAAATTGATGGAAACCGTGGGCAAAGAAAATCTTACCAAAAGAGGTTACGTGTTAGATGGTGATTTTATTTTTGCCATGAATCGTCATGATAATGGAGAGAAAGTAGTTTTAGGTAAAAAATTCCCAGCAGGAGGTGGTTATGAAGAAGGCGTAGAGTTGTTAAAAATGTTGGCTCACCACCAATCAACAGCCAAATTCATTTCTAAAAAATTAGCAACTCGTTTTGTGAACGATAATCCACCTCAAAGTTTAATAGATAAAATGGCAAAAACCTTTTTATCAACTGATGGAGATATAAAAAGTGTGCTAATTACAATGGCAAGTTCTCCAGAATTTTGGTCTAAAGAAGCGTTGAGGGAGAAAACTAAATCACCTTTCGAGTTGGCGATTAGTGCTGTTAGAAGTTTAGATGCAAAAGTTAATCAACCTTACCAATTGTATACTTGGATTAACAAAATGGGTCAGCAAATGTATTATTATCAAGCGCCTACAGGTTTTCCAGATAAAGGTCAATATTGGATAAATACAGGTTCTTTGTTAAATAGAATGAATTTTGGTTTAGCCCTAGCTTCTCAAAGAATTCCGGGTATCACTTTTAGTTTGGCAAAAATGAATAATAATCATGAGCCAGAAAGTGCCGAAGCAGCTTTAACGATTTATAGCAAGTTGTTTATGCCAGAGCGCAAATTAGACGAAACGATTGCTCGCTTAAAGCCAATGCTAAACGACCCGAATTTGGAAAAAAATGTGGCAAACGCTGCACAGAAATCAACGCCGCCGCAACAAATGAATACCATGGCAAATGAAGATGCCAATATCATGGATGA
>SEDG01000302.1 GCA_004295885.1 Pedobacter sp.
TAATAAGATCAATAGTATAGAACGAAACCGTATAAATATCGGCGACATGACAATTGCATTGGGCGAGGTTTACCGTCAAGCATTTTATAAGGCTATAGCTAATAATTAAGCGGTTATTTCAAAAATTTGTTGTGAGATAGCTCGATAACCAGGCTCGAACCAAAAAATCAAGCATTACTGATTGAAAAAGACATTTTTAAAAATGTTAACTTTTCATCAGGACGTCGAACCACCTTTCTAGATATTAATTAACTAACAGTAAACAATTAAACAAAAAAAGCAGCTCTTCTCAGTCCCGATAGACATCGGGATGCTTTAAAACTAGGGGTCAGTGGCGGTGCGTAATTCGAACCATTTTGTGGACGAATTGATTGAAATAGGCCGTTTTTCGAAAATCTTTTTAGCGTTGATAATTATTCTATTTTGAGAAATGCGTACTCAATACAACAATATGGCTCATTTTTTCCCAGTCTTTTACTCACCATCATCTGATTAGCCATTAAAAAAGAACAATTTTACATTTGGCACGATATTTTTAATAGCCAAAGCTTAATTAAGCTTAATGCAACCTTGGCAATTTCTCCCTGTTCACCCTGAATTACGGCAAGTAATAGACACACTACTCATTATGCAAGTGGATGATTTTTCTTGTTTAACAGTTTCTTCACAATTCTACCACCCATGGTCGGCGCAGACCAGTATGTTTTTAACACTCGGTGAGCAAGTGGTTAAGGTTAAAAACTATGGAGAAAATGAGTTTACTACCTATCCTGCTAATTTTGTAATGGGGCCTAATTTGGTAGAAAGAATGGTGCAATGCCCCAACCAACACTATGTGTTAGGCATTAACTTTAGGCCAGGAGCCTTATATCGCTTTTGTGGCATTTCCATAGAAGAATTGGTCAACCAAGTGGTGGAGGCTTCCCTTATATTCGGAAAAGCAATTGATGTACTTTCTCAACGAATAGGTGCAGCGAAATCGAAAGCTGAAATATTGAACTTGGTTGAAACTTTCTTCTTTGATAAAATCAATAAATTGGGTGCGTTAAACACTTTTGACACGGCCATTGCCAAATTGGTTCAAGCAGAGGGCAACATACCCATGGATGAAGTAGCAAAGCTAGCCTGCATGAGTGAAAAACAATTTGAGCGAAAAGCACTGGAGCGCTTGGGCATGCTGCCTAAATTATTTGCAAGGTTAACCCGTTTTTCCAAAGCCTATATGATTAAGGAAACCAATCCCGATATCAGTTGGAGTAACATTGCGCATCAATGTGGTTATTACGATCAAATGCATTTGGTACGTGATTTTAAACTTTTCAGTGGTTCTACACCAACAGTAGCAAAGCAAAAAATTCAGAATTCCATCACTGCAGTAACCGCCTTTCAAAATACTTAACGCCAAGATTGTCGATTTTATACTAGCGAAGGCGAAATATGACCATTAATTTTGAGCCTGATGAAACAATGCACACTATCCTGTCTATTGATGCTCGGTCTACTCAACCTATTTTCTTGTTCTTCACCTCAGGGTAAATTAGTGGATAAAGAAAAATCGCTTTTTTTCTATTATGCCAAGGACGGTAAAAGAATCCTTTACAGAAGGGAAGCTACCGGCATACAAGGCACTTGGGATTACCAATGGATAAATGTACCTGCGGAAGTGGAGAGTTTTAAAGTAATTTTAAAAGGATTTGGAAAAGACAAATATCATGTCTTTTATCTGGATCAAATTCTACGCAATGTTGATTACGCTACATTTACCGTTGACCAATCCGGCTTGGTAAAAGATAAAAACCAGGTTTACCAAAAAAACGAGGTTTACAACGGTGTTATTAAAATTATTGCAGGTGCTGATGCCAAAAGTTTCCAATACATAAATAACCTTAAATTACTTGTAGATCAGAAATGGGCAAAAGACAGTGGGCATTATTTCATGCAGGATAGCTTACTCAATGTGGATTATGATTCATTTACGCTTTTGACCCCTTATATTTTTAAGGATAAGAATTATATTTATTTTTATGCAGGCTACAGAAAACTGGGACAAATCAAGAACGAAGACGGTCTTTCAACCTTCACCGTTTTGGATAAACACATTGCTCGAACCGACCATCACCTCTATTACCACCAATATGTGGGCAAATCTAACATAATCGCCATATCGATTAAGCAGCCAAATAGTATAAAAATGTATAGCTACCGCGATTATTTTAGTGTGGACGATCAAGTATATTATAGATCAAAGCCGATTGAGGGCGCTAATGTGAATACATTTGAGGCCATAGACAAAGGAAATGCTTCCATTTTTGCCAAGGACAAAAATAATATTTATAGAGCTGGCAAAATTGTTCCTAATGCCAATCCAAAAACCATTAAATTCGATGATTTGGGTTTCCACCAATACTTTGAAGACGATAATTACACTTGGCAATATGACCAAAACAAATCCGAATACGTGAGGAGCAAAAAATGAAATTATTTGACTTTTTTAAACGCAAACCTGCCATAACGAAAATGGATTTAGCCGAGGTGACCAATATTATCAAACGAAAAGACATTTACCAATTGCAAAAAGGGCAAGTCTATCGTGTAATTAAGCCTTTTACTGATTTTGATGGGATTTTACATCCTGCAGGTAAGGAATGGACATTTGATGAAATCACTTACCTCCCCTATGATGCTGGGCTTTCATTGTTTGTAATAGAGAATGGACAACGTACCCAGTACAGGTTCTGGGATAACGCAGAGGGGCAAGAACAACTCTTGCAAACTTTCATGAATTATGTAGAGCAAATTATCGATCAAAATCACTAAAAATGGGATTATTTGATTTTTTTAAGCCTCGCTCTTCTTTTGAAAACGAGTTTTACAAAATTGATGGGCTTAGCCCTCTAAATGCTAAAGTTATTGAGTTTAATCCGAACGTTACTATGGATACTATTCTTCAGCTTTTAAGCCTACTCCATCAAAATCGAATTGCTTTTTCTTTTTATGATGCGCTTTACCCCTCGGTAAGCGACACAGGTACGTATTTTGATTACCAACCCACAAAAAACGAAACAGCAATTACTTTTTTGATGACCTTGGGCAATCACGGTTGGAGTGGTGGCATTTATGAAATAAGCGAAAATACCGTCGCCACCCAAATTTTTAATTTGATTTACCAAAACCATCTCCAAGTGATCAGCATAGATAAGGTGAGGTTGTTTACACATCATCCGCTGAAAGATGTAGCGCAGAACCTAAAGCAAAATGAATTGATTTGTGGCCTGCACACCACCGAGGCTTAAAACTCAAATTGTCGATTTTATACTAGGCAACAGCTAATTGGATTTTTAAATTTGGCATAAGATTTCGCTTTAAACAGTGTATAAATTAACAGCGTGTATAATCGTTTATAAACGATTATACACGAAACAATAGAACATTAAAAACAGCGCTTAAGGCATAATAAAAGCAATTTTATCTTTGGTTATTGCGCCAATTTAAGAGTTATGGGCAATTTTATACCGACACACCACTAAACAAAAACATTTAGAAAAATATGGGGACTTGGAGTACAGGAATTTTAGACAATGACACGTCCGCCGAAGTGTATGAAGAATTTTTTGGACATTATAATCAAGGAAAAAACGGAACTGAAATTTCAAATATTTTACTTTCTCAATTAAATGAAAGTTTAAAAGATAAAGAAGAGCATAACAA
>SEDG01000303.1 GCA_004295885.1 Pedobacter sp.
CATGGTGATAAGGTTCGTTCTTTAAAATGGTAAAGGCTCTATATAACTGCTCTACAAAAAACAACCTTACCATTTGGTGTGAGAAGGTCATGTCTGAAAGTGAAATGCTTGTATTAGACTTTTTGTAGATACTTTCATCAAAACCGTAGGGACCACCAATTATAAACACAAGGTTTTGCACACTACCAATCATTTGTTTATTCAAATATTCAGAAAATGAAACTGAACTGTGCTTTTTGCCTTTCTCGTCTAACAAAACCACCACGTCTGTGGGGTTGATTTGTTTGGCGATAAATTTAGCCTCTTTTGTTTTTTGTTGTGCTTCGGTTAAGTTTTTGGTGTTTTTAATATCAGGGATAATCAAAATATTAAAATTGATATAATGTTTCAATCTATTCAAATACTTTTCTATTCCCTCAATCAAATATTTGTCTTCAGTTTTGCCAACGGCGAGTAATGTTATTTTCAATTGTTATAATTTTAGATAGTTAAAATTACCTAATTAAGGTAACAGAGCCAGTATATTTTACGTCTTTCTCACCAACAGTTTTGCCCATGATTACATAATAATAGGTGCCAACGCTCACGTCTTTATTTTTGTATTTTCCATCCCAATTGTTAAAAATATCTGTGGTTTGAAACACATTTTCGCCAAATCGATTGTAAATAAATAATTGGTACTTCTTTAAATTCAGTATGGTAACTTTCAATACATCATTTACGCCATCCCCATTGGGAGAAAAAGCATTCGGTACGAATAGGCTCGCATCTTTTAAAATCAAATCTCCCATCGTTAAAGAGTGCGAGCAGCCTTCTTCTGCAAAGGCAGTTAATGTAATTTTGTAAACGCCATTTTGTGTAAAAGTGTGAGTTGGGTTAGTGGCAGTAGAAGTTGTACCATCGCCAAAATCCCATAGATAGTTATCAGCGTCTTTCGAATAGTTACTGAAAGCTATGGGTAGGGGAGCTTCATATTTGCCCGTAATTTTTGGGTCCGTGTAGAAAATAGCAACGGGAACCTTCGCGATGGGTGGAATTTTGATAGAGACCACATCGCTTTTGCAATCTCCAATTTTTGTGCTTATAAAATAAGTACCCGCTTGATCAAAACTGTTAATCGGAATTTCTATGGATGAAGTAGCGGCTGTAAAGCCATTTGGACCAACCCATTCGTAAGTCAAGCCTTCAAATTCCTGGACAGAGAACCGCAACATGTCTCCTAAACAAAACTTGGTTTGATTTGCAGTGATTTCTGGTCGTTGTGGTTTCAGCTGAACATCTATAGTTTTAATAATGGTAGCTGGACAACCATTTGGCGTTTTTGCAATCAGTGTAATTGTTTTTAATCCCGCAGTCGTATAAAAAACCGTGAAATTACCATTTGCAGCTTGTGTTTTGAAAGAAACGCCTGACCCAAAATCCCAATCGGAAATAGTTGTGTTTAAAGACTTGTTTACAAAAGTGAAACTTTGGTTGGCTAAACAAGGATTATTAACCAAAATATCAAAAAGCGCTTCCGGCTTGGCATCAACTATTGGGAGTTTGAAGATTACAACATCACTTGAACAGGAACCAACTTGGATGAATAGTTTATAATCTCCAGCATTTTCTGGCCCAGTAATATTTAGCTGTGGGTTTTGTAAGGTAGAGTTAAATCCATTTGGTCCCGACCAATTATAAGTGGCCAAATTAACTGTGGTGGTATTGAGCTGCAGAACGTCACCTGGGCAAAATTTAGTTCCGTTAGTTGTAATTATTGGTGCAGCTGGTCTAAACTCAACAAGTAATGTTTTGGTAATTGTAGAAACGCAGCCACTTGGACTGCTAACCGTTAGCGTAATGTTTTTTGTTCCATCGGTTAAATATGTAACTGTCTTGTCTCCATTTGGAGCTGTGGTAACTGTTGCGCCTGAGCCAAAGTCCCAAACAGGGTTAATCGAATTGAGGGATGTGTTCTTAAAAGTAAAACTCAAATTATTTTGACAGAAGTTATTGGTTACGATATCGAATAACGCTTCCGGTTTTGGGTCGATGGAAGGAATGTTTATGGTGGCAACATCGCTCAAGCAGTCCCCAACTTGAATGTATAATTGATAATCTCCAGAATTTTCAGGCCCTGTTATATTTACTTTGGCATTTTGGTCGGTTGAAGTAAATCCATTGGGTCCCGACCAATAATAAGTGGCAAAGTCAACTTTTGGCGTATTTAACGTTACTTCATTTCCCGGGCAAAATTTAATCGTTGTGGTGCTTATGGTAGGTAATGCCGGTTTTAACGCGACGAAGAATGTTTTTGTGCCAACCACATTACAACCGCCAGCGGTTTTTGCCTCTAGCACTACTGTTTTTTCGCCAGAAGTAGAGTAAGTAATGTTGTAAGGCCCAACGCCAGTTGCGGTTGTCATACTTGCCCCTTCACCAAAAGTCCATTTAAGCGTATTATAATTTGTGGCAAGACTCGTAAAGGTGTAGGTCTGTTGAGGGGTGCAAGAATTTAATTTTTCCAATTGAATTTCTGAAGTGGGCCCAGTAAATTCTGTACTTCCACCAAATTCTAAACTAAAACCATTATTTCCGCCAGAAAAATTATCCACTAATAAAGCGTAATTATGGCCTGCAATCATATCAACATATCTAACTAAACCATTTTGTGCTGCATTTGGTGGACAACCAGACTGTTCAGTTAAATCAGTCTCTGTCATACTTAACCCAGTAATATAATAAGAAGGCGTACAGGTTACACCACTTCCAGAGGCGCATCTAATCGCATTTGCCGCAGTAACTTGAGCACTTGTTCCGCCAGGGCCTAAATCATATAGAACCCAATCTATATCATTTGTGGTAACTGTTGGGGTAATTAAAAATGTCAATGGACCACTTTTTCCCGCTGTCCAGCCGTACCATGCAGAATTTGATTCGGTGCCTAAACAAGTTCCTGCTGTTTCCCTATTATTGGTTCCAGCACCAGTAACATTTAACTGTGTAAACTTTTCCATACTGCATAAAACAGAGAAAGTACCAACATCTTGTCCTGGTTGCAAAGGTGGGAAATAGTTATCTACGCAAAGTTTAAAACTCCCTTCATTGTTATTAGCGGCACTAATTCTAATGTAATACACCTGTCCTATGGTAAGTCCGCCTTTATTTATTGTTGTAACATTACTTGAACTTAACATCGTGCTAAACATCTCTCCAAAGTTGCCAGTAGTTGGGTCTACGGTATAAAGCGCCACTAGTGGATTAACTAAAGTATTTGGACTTGCTGCATTCACTTTTCCACTTGCCGTTATGGCAACATCAAATTTTAAGGCAGTAAATTTAAACCAAACATCTTTACCTACTGTTCCATTCCAATTAATTGGTGAACCGTTTGAACTAGATGTTGCCTCCAAATTATTGTAAGCTTGGTCTAAAGAACAAAAAGCATCTGTGTTTGATAAGTTAATGGCGTTAGCCAAATCATCATTTACTGGCGGAATTTTGTGAGCACTCACATTTAGAGCAAAAAGCAATAGTAAGAGAGTTAGCCAGCGCATTATTTATTAGGTATATAAAAAACAAAATTAACTATTGATAATGTTAAGTTAATAGTAATTTTCAATCTTCGTAAAGTTAAAAGAATTAAATGCTTAAAGCCGCAGATTTTGGGAGTGATTTTTTATGGGGAGTGGCTACCGCTGCCACACAAATAGAAGGAGCTTCAAATT
>SEDG01000304.1 GCA_004295885.1 Pedobacter sp.
ATTTATAGTCCCTGGAATTACATCGTTTTTAACGGATAACACAGATATGATGCTCTCTATCGCACCTGCTGCACCTAATAAGTGACCTGTCATAGATTTTGTTCCACTTATCGCCACTGACAAGTCTCCAAAAACCCTTTTAATTGCCTTTAATTCGCTTATATCGCCGATACCCGTAGATGTTGCATGCGCATTAATGTACTCCACATCTTTTGCTTCGATTCCTGCTTCTTCTAGTGCTCTTTTCATTCCTAAAACTGCGCCTAAACCTTCGGGGTGTGTTCCTGTTAAGTGATAAGCATCTGCAGCCATTCCTGTTCCAACTAGTTCAGCATAGATAGTTGCTCCTCTTTCTAAAGCATATTCTAAATCCTCTAAAACTAAAGCACCTGCACCCTCTCCCATTACAAATCCATCACGTGCAACATCAAATGGTCTCGATGCTTCCAGTGGATTTTCATTATTTTTAGAAAGCGCTTGAGCAGAACTAAATCCACCTACGGAACCTTCTGTAACTGCTGCTTCAGAGCCACCTGCAATCATCACCTTTGCTTTTCCTAGTCTAATGGTATCAAAAGCACTAATTATAGCTGTATTTGATGATGCACAGGCAGAAACCGTACAATAGTTTGGTCCGTGAAGCTGATGTTTTATAGAAATTGCACCAGCAGCTATGTCGACAATTAATCTTGGGATAAAAAACGGACTAAATCTAGGTGTGCCATCTCCGCCATTATATTCTTTTAATTGTTGCTCGAAACTAGCAATCCCGCCATTTCCGCTAGCCCAAATTACGCCAACATCATATCTGCCCACCTCATCCATTTGCTCAAAATCTAATCCTGAATCTTTAATGGCTTGATCGGCTGCCGCAATTGCGTATTGCGTAAACAAATCATATTTTTTTACTTCTTTTTTATCGATGTATTCTTCGATATTGAAATCCTTTACCTCACAAGCAAAACGGGTTTTGAATTTACTAGCATCAAACTTGGTTATCGGTCCAGCAGCACTTTTGCCAGCTAATATGTTTTTCCAAAGTTCATTTACAGAATTACCCAATGGCGTAATAGCACCCATTCCAGTAACAACTACTCTTTTCATCATATTTATTGTTTAAGACTTCTTCCTTATCAAATCGTCTACCAATTCTTTGTTCGCATTGCGATAATCAAAATGGCAGGAACAGCCGCAAGTTAAGCAATTGGCCACGATTTTAACCAAATTGTTAAAAACTGGCTCACAAAATTAACGGTTACATTATTTTAAATCGTCAATCATTTTTTTCAAAGATTTCATTACGGTAGCCATATGCGTTGAACTTCCCAATAGTTTCGAAATCATTATAGAACCCTCAATCATTGCAATCATGGTTAAGGCAATTTGCTCTGCATCAATACCAGCATTGAATTCTCCATCCGCCTTTCCTTGTTCCAAAATCTGAATTAGTTTTGTCTTCCATGACACCACAGCTTTTGCAACCTGATTGCGCAACTGCGGATGTGTATCATCAGCATCTATCGCAGTATTTAAAATCGGGCAACCACCATCATCACAAACGGAATTAAATATCTCCTCATAGCGATTTACGTAAACCATGAGCTTGTCCTTGGCTGTTTTTTGTTTTGAAAACTTTGCACTCACGCAAGCATTCAATTTTTGTAAGTTATAATCAAAAACAGCAATCGCAACCTCATCCTTATTTGAAAAATTACCATAAATACTACCTTTTGTCAAACCAGTAGCTGCCGTCATGTCATTCAGCGATGTGCCAGCAAAACCCTTTTTATTAAAGATAGGTGCTGTTTTTTCGATAATAAATGCTTTCGTTCTTTCTGCTTTAGACATTGTCGTAGTTATTTGACAGCACAAATATATACCGATTGGTATTATTTTGCAAATTTAGTTGCAGAAGATGATTTTGGGGAGACAAACCAATGTTGTCATCCTGAGCTTGTCGAAGGACATCTTGCGTTTCGACAAGCTCAACATGACAATTCTTACTTACAACCTAAACTTTATGCCTCCATTCATCACAAAACCATCTAATGGTGCATAAATATCCCTAAACTGTGGATTATTTAAAGTACCCGTGTAAATAGAATCAAATCTGGTTTGGCGAGTATCAGTAAAGTTTTCAAAGTTGACGTAAATTGAAAAACGTTCCCATAGCTTTTCAGCCATAAAGCCTGTTATGATATAGTTTTTACCTATCGAACCATCATTTAATAATTGTTTGCTGAACGAATAACCTTCTAAGCCTAATTTCCACTTATCTTCAACCTCATACATTAAAACGGCGTTAATACGATGCTTGGCCGTTAAAGGATTTGGAGATTGCACTCCATTTTGGTGCTGATGTGCATCTGTGTAGGTATAACCCAAAAACAATTTAAAATCTTCATAACCTAACTTCACATTCGTTTCTGTACCCTTACTTTCTACATTTCCATTCACATTTATAAACTGATAATTGCTACCAGCAACAGGAATTAACTGCAATGGGTTTTTCAAATGTGTAAAGAAAAACAAATGGTTAATGGTAAATGAAACTTGGTCGTTAAATAACGCAGTACGATAATTGATATCCCAATTGGCACCATAACTTTTCTCTAGCTGATTAACATTTGAATTAATTGCCAACACATTTCGATATTGAATTCGTTCGCTGTCTTCAGTAAAAATGGTTGGTGCTTTGTAACCTAATCCGCCTCCCAAACGAGAAGTTAGTTTTGGTGTAATTTTAAACAGCGTCGAAATTCTCGGCAAAAAAGCAAAGCCATAATCCTTTACGTAATCACCTCTTAACCCAGTTTCTATGTGTAACCATTCATTAGCTTTCCAAGTGTTTTGGATGAAAACACCAGTTGTGGTCTGTGTGTAATTCCTAAGATTTGAGCCCGGTTCCTTAAAACTATCTGTCCATAAATTTACACCCGCAATCCATTCTAGTACTTCTCCGTGATTTGCGTAGTTTGCCTCAGAAAAAGTTGAATATTGCGTCCCTTCGAATTTATAACCAGGAGTAGTTAAAGCTCTGTTAAAATAACTCACACTATTTTTAACTGTAAAATGACCGCACTCACCAAATTTATGGTCTAATGAAAATTGAGAGCTCATCCTTTGTGTTTTATTTTGCTCAAAATAACTGTGAGTGGCATCAGCTTCGCCATTAATATAATGCATATCTCCGCCAATGCGGTCTTCAAAAGTAGAATTTACTCCAAAAACAATGGTAGTTTTATCGCTTGGATAGACGAATATCTTCGGATTAAAAGTAAATCGCTCTGATTTCGGGATGGCCGATAAATCTATATGGGCTGGGTCGTAGGCTGAATTATTTTGATAAGATGCAAACAAGGTTGTTCCGATTTTCTCATTTCTTTTGCTGTAAAAACCATTCAAGGTTAATCCCAAAGCATCAGTTCCATCAAAGTGCAAGTTTAATTCCCTTTCTTCAGTTGGCGTTTTCGAGATAAGGTTAACTAAACCTGCGATTGCACCACCGCCATATAAAGTCGACGCTGAACCTTTAATTACTTCTACCTGCTTTAAATCTAACGGAGCAATTTGCAATAACCCCAATCCGCTAGATGCGCCTGCGTATAAAGGGAAACCATCTTTTAAAATTTGTGTATAACGGCCATCTAAACCCTGAATTCTAATTGCTGCATTGGCAGAAGTTGCTGAAGTTTGCTG
>SEDG01000305.1 GCA_004295885.1 Pedobacter sp.
TACTGAGCAACAATGGCGTGATAGGATAACTGCTGGGATTAAAAAAACAGCTGCGCTAACGCCGTTGGAGGATTTGGTTTTTTAGTAGGGGGGTTGTTTTCTCTTTTGAGGAATAGGCGATATGCGTATGCTGGCGAGAATATTCTTTAAGCATTGGATTGATGTTGTATTTTGGTTTTTTACACAGTATGACGCTTGCGCCAGTGGGGTGCCAGTGGGGTACTTCTCGGTTTGCACTGTAACATGTTCATTTTGTCGACATTATGTGCGTTAATTACCTAATTTTAGGTATTTCTTTTGAGTTAAATTTGACCTTATTTTGTAATGGAAAAATAGTAATTATACTTATTCTTTATGATAATTGAAGGATTATTTCTATCGAATTCATTATTTACAACTGTAACCTAACCTCTCAAAAAATGGCATCTAACAAGGAACTAAAATTCAGTATGCAGCGTCAAGTGCAGGACAATTGGTGCTGGGCTGCTAATGCAGCAAGTATTTCAATATTTTACGATAATCATTCAGGATGGACGCAATGCTTGGTTGCCACTGATGTATTTCCAGGTAAATCATGTTGCGTGAATGCTGCGCCCTGTAATGAGCCTTGGTATCTAGATGAAGCCCTGCAAATTACTTCGAATTTTAATGCTCCTTTAATTTACTCCCCAATAAACTTAGCCGAAATAAAGGCACAAGTGGATAATGGTCGCCTAATTGGCACTAGGATTGGTTGGTCGGGAGGCGGTGGTCATTTTGTATCTATTTATGGTTACAACGATATAGGGCAAGATCCATTTTTGTATATTGCTGATCCAATTTATGGGAATTCTTTTGTTAAGCTCTCTAGCTTTAATACTAGCTATCAAAACAATGGTAGATGGACACATACTTATTACACACAACAAAATGGTGATGCTATGATTAAATTTTCAAAGGTTAATAAGGCGCTATTAGAGAAGGCGGCGACTGTAAAATTAAAAATGGCCAGTAGTATTAAAGGGCTTGAAGCACTCTCTAACAATAATGAAGGAGAAATTTTAGGGCAGGAGGTTTATTTTTTGAATCTTAGTACTTTAACGAATGAACTAGAAACACCATTAAAAGGTGGTTATAGAGTTTTTACAGACAATGGCAGTGAAAAATTAATTTATGAATTTGATGGTAATGAGCCTAGTTCTACACTTCAACAAGTAATCCATGACAATAACTTCAATAAAGTTTATCAAAAATCTTTAAATAAAATCAAATCAAAGCAAACAAACACTGATGAAAATTACGTCTTGAGGGTATTACGACTGCCGGAGTTAAAACTTGAGGCATTTTGGTTACATAATGATCAAAACTCGGAATTTGATCAATACATACCTGTATTTAACACAGGCAAATTAAAAGCAAATATGGTTTATCCTAAGCTTAAGTTTTTTAATTTATTGAGAGTTGCTGAACAGCAACGCAAAAAATACGATGACCCACTTTTAGGAGGCTAAAGTACTCTTATCATGCTCATAAAAAAGGTTGAAGCAGCTATTTACAGTAAGAACTGAATTATAAGTAAGGCCTAAAAATAAACATTCTTAATTTTGTCAACGATAGGTAACGCTGCTGCTCCCGCTGGTAGTAAAGAATTGGAACTTGTTCTTTAGATTGAACAAGAAAACTCCCTTACGTAAGCACACCTACGACTGATATTGATAACGATTATTTTTTGTGTCTTTCTAATAACATTGAGCCTCCTAAAAAGCATCCTTTTTAGGCGTTGCTGAAGCACAAAGCAAGAAATACTATAACCCACTTTTAGAGGGCTAAAGTATTCTTGCAATCTTAATAGAAAAGGTTGAACTAACTACTTCCTAGTAGAAACTAAGTTATAAGTAAGTCCCAAAAACCAAACATTCTTAATTTTGTCAACGGTAGGTACCGCTGTTGCTCCAGCTGGTAGGAAAGGATTGGAACTTGTTCCTTCAACTGAAGAAGAAAATTCCTTAATCTTGGCCCAAGCACGCCCGATATTGATCCCTATCATTTTCTCTCTTCCTAATAGCATTGATCCTCCTAACAAATATCTGGTTTTACCATCGAATGGTGAAACTGCTATACCAATTGATGGACCGACTCTAAAGCTACTAGAGACTTTGTAGTATAAGTGGCCCATAGCCCCAATTGATACATCAGATATTGTTCTTTTATCTTTATTTATAGCCATGGTGCCATCTGGCTGTTTGGTTAGATAATAGGGTTGATCAGATAGCATTTCTGTATAAAAAAAGCCTGTAGAGAAACTTAAGCCAATACCGCCACCATTAGAGAATAATGTCCTAGTCTCATTAACTAAAGTGTCTTTCTTAAAAATGTCAACAATCGTAAATTTCAGTTCCATCAAATCTTTGGTAGGAATAAATGGTTTAGAACTTACTTCAGCAACTGCCCCTACCGACTTTGTGATGTATTCATAAAGCTTAACATAATCGTTTTGTTGTAGTTCTTTTGCAATGCTGGTAAGCTTAGCGTGAAATTCTATGTTCCTTTGCTCTGCAGTTTGTTGATTTTTAATCATGGCATCAAAAATCTCTTTATAGGAGTTAAGGTATTGTATATCGTTTGAGATCAATGCACCTAAGGCTGTAAATTCCTTTTCGTCAAAATTTGAGATCGTCTGATTATAGCTAGTTGCGACATTTTGTAAAGCAATTTTGGCTTTTGCATTATCTGGTGCAAGTTTAGTTTGAGCATAAAGTTCTTCTGCTTCAGTTTTGATATTTTTTAATTTAGCCGCAATACCATTCAAATCGTTAATTAACGTAGCAGGTGGGCCACCTCCAAGAGGTCGTAAGTCTGAACTACCTGTAATACCTGGCAACACAGTTTTTAAAGGATCTGGAATCGCTGTATAGAGCGAAAGAGACTTTGTTTGAACTTTGAAACTAATATTAGCAGAATTGACCCCTGTAAGGACAATTATGTAATTTTCATCGTTTTTTAGGTTTTTCTTGATAGTTTTCGGAAGTACAATACCAGTTTTGGAAGCATTGTTGACTTCAATTTTTGTTGGATCTTGCGCAAAGGCTTGCGCACATACCAACATTGGAATAAATGTCAGGAGCGATTTCATAATCATTTTTTTTTTGAATAAAAATAGCCCGCAAAGCACTCAATATCAATACCTAACTTTAGGTAATTTGCATTTTAAAATATTCATATTCTTTGTATTATCTTTTTTTAACGGCTGTTTTTCTGCCACCTTTTTGCAATTCTTCTCGACAAGGTTCAGCTTGGGTAGGTAACATTCCCAACCACTGTTTGTCAAACAGCTATGGCAGATTTAATAGGTGCAATCATTGTGAGTATTTTAGAGACGATTATAGCCTCTCTTGCCAAGCGTAAGCGAAATTTTTAAACTGTCTGCTAGTGCTTGTGATTAGGTCTAGGAACCTGTTAGTTCTCTCTCTTTAAGGATGCGCTGATCCGATTTATCGCAAGAGGTTAAGATTGCGGTTTTAACTTGAGGGGAATGCGTGGCCAAATTCAATTGGAATTAAGGCTCGGCTGAAACGTTTCTGCGCTAGGCTAACAGATGATATCTCGTCGCTCCCGAAGAAGTCGGGACAGGTGCGCTCTGTCGATATGACGCCGACACGAAAATGGATTTGCCTCTGAGATTCTTCCGAAGTCACCTCAATGCAGTATGCAAGGTA
>SEDG01000026.1 GCA_004295885.1 Pedobacter sp.
GTTCCTGGTGGCGTATTTGGTGCTACACTAACAATACCAGTTCCTGGTGTTAGGGTTACATTACCGCCGCTATTATTTGAATTTTCTGTAATGGTTACCGCTGCAATAGTTGCAGGGCTGCCACCATTAAATTTATCATTAGTTAATACATTTAACAAAGATGGATTACCAACTGTAGACCCTACAGTTCCGTTATCGGCCACTGCTTCAATTATGCCCGAAGAAACAACCACAACAATATTTGCACTTGCTGTTTTAGTAGGATCCTGTTTATCAGTGATGGTGTAATTGATAGTATAGGTTCCCGCTGGAGTACCTGGCGCAACATTTACTTTACCAGTTGCCGCGTTCAATGTCACTTTCCCTAAACTGTTATTGGAGTTTTCGGTGATTGTTACGTTGGTTGTAGTGGCAGTTAAGTTAGCATTGTATTTGTCGTTTGCTAAGATGTCTGCGATTGCCTCTCCACCAGTAACCGAGCTAGCCACACCATTATCGTTAACAGCAGATAAATTAGATGGGCATAACAATGGATCAGTAGTAATGGTGCCACTCGCAACAATTGGATCACAAGGTGAAGTATGGCCAATAGTTGTTATATTATAGGTTACCGTCGAATTAAATGTTCCAGTAATTGTTACCGTTTTGTCTGTGCTATTTATAATATAATTTGCAGGAGATATAGTCCCGGTAACAAAAGCACTTGCTCCAAACGCCACCAGTAGTCGCGTTAGCCAGCATTCTACTTGAACCAACACATAAATCGCCTCCTCCAGTTATTGGAGCTATAGTGGGTCTAGCATTAATAGTTAATGATGTACTTGTACATCCGGCAGGTGCGATATAGCTAATTAACACTGAACCTGGCGCTATTGCAGTAACCAAGCCAAATGGGCTAACAGTTGCAACAGCGGTATTTGAGCTTCCCCAAGTTCCACCACCAGTGGCGTTTGCCAATTGCAAAGTAGAACCCTCACAAATAGCAGAAGTGCCTGGCGTGATAGGTGTAGCTAGTGTTGATGATTTGATATTGATATCAATTGGCGTTCTTGGTCCATCACCACAAGAGTTAGTAGGCTGAATATAATATGTTGTGTTAACCAACAAATTAGGTGTATTAAAAGGAATCATTCCTAGGTTTGTACCACCCGAGGCGGCAGTCCAAATAGAATAAGATGATCCATTGCCATAAGGGATATTAGATAAAGTAATTGTTGCACTACTATTTGCACAAATATCCGCCGGAGCAACAAGCAATCCGGTTGTAGGCGTAGCAGATAGCACCAATACATAACTCGCAGTTGAAGTACAACTTCCGTTAGAATAGGTGTTGGTAATGATATAATTTCCAGCCTGACTTGCAGCAATGTTTACAACTCCTGTGTTCACATCGATACTTAATCCGATGGTAGAAGCAAACGTACTGCTGGTAATACCTGTTGTATTGCCACCGAATGTTAGACTTGCAGTACCGCCAGCTGAATGACAATAAGGGCCGCCATAATTAATGGTACGTACGGTTGGAGGAAAAACAGATACTGTTAGTGTAAACGGTGCTCCTTCACAAGAACCCGACCTTGGTGTAACTGTATATCGAACAATTCCATTTCCGGTTAACATTCCTGTAATATTCGGTTCATTGCTACCTGCAGCTCCACCGGTAACAGTACCTGACACCAAAGTTGGTGCAGACCATGAATAGACTGTTCCACCTGGAACACCAGAAGGTTCCACTAAAAAGGAGTGTGCAGAACAAACAGAAGCGGTTTGAGCAGAAACGGCGGCAATCTGACTAACTGATATAGTGGCTATTGCCGAGAAAACCTCTGCGCAGGCGGCTGTTTGAGAGACGACGCGGTATGCCCTAGTTTGGATTAAACCAGCGTAACTCTGAGTGGTAGTTGTATTAGCAATGGCTGTCCACGTGGCACCAGCATCCGTAGAATATTCCCAACGGATAACAGTTCCAGTAATCCCAGCAGCAGTTAAATTACCAATATTATTAACAGCGCAAACCGTTACATAATCAGGCGTAACCGTGCCACCAGACGAAACTGTAATCACAATTGAACTTGTGTTGGGTCCAGAACACCCAGCGGCCGAGGCGGTAATGGTAGCATTGCCAGTAAAGGCGGCCGACCATGTCATCTGGCCCGTGGTAGGATTCATTGTTCCGGCAGTGCTTGGACTCACACTATAGGTAATACCCGTAGTGTAATTAGCGGTTGCAACGTATGAAACCACACCAGAACCTTGACAACGGGTTGCGGCATAAGCGTTAAAAACTGGATTAGTAACTGCTCCATTAACAGTGAGCAGACCAGTAATCTCAACATCAGTTGGTCCGCCCTGTGTGGTAACTTTGTAGCTTTGTGCGCCTACGGTAATGGCTGGGATACCTGAAATTGTAAAGTAAGCCGGAGCCACTGGAGAAGTTGTAGCTGCTGTGTAAACACCAGTTAAACCTGCAGGCAGGTTTGCAGTAGCACCAGTTGTTGTTCCCCAAAAAGTATAAACTATGGGCGTAATGGGCGTAGTAGGACTATAACAAATTGTTTGAGCATCTGTCCCAGACGCAGAAGTTAGCGTGATCACTGGTACAACTGCAGGCGTAATGGACGCAACATCGTTATTTGTAGTGATATCACTTTGGGGACCAGAAATAGTTGCAGTATTTTGATAAGACCCAGTAGATTTTGTAATTGCACTGACTACCAATGTAGCTGTACTTGCACCATTAGCAGCAAGCGAGCCCACAATCCATTTTCCAGTTGCATTGTTAAAAGCTGTTCCCGCAGATGCGGTATGAGAAACATACGTATATCCAGCAGGTAGTACATCTGTAACTATCACATTAATCGCATTTCCCGGACCTAAGTTTTTTGCTGTAATGGTAAAATTAACCGTCGAGCCAATAACAGGAGTAGCGTTGTCCACGGTTTTTGTAACCGCTCTATCAATATTACATAAGTTTATGGTAATAGGTAGTGATTGTGCACTGTTACCGCAATCTAGCCCTGTAGTTAACGTATAAACTCCAGAAACTGAAGCTGTATAACTTAAGGCATTAGCGCCTGGAATCATAACTCCATCCAAATACCATTGGTATGGTGCCTTACTATTTGGATCTCCAGAAAGTATAGCAGAAGCACAATCTCCTTGTGCAAAAGTTGGCACCAATGCTTTTTCTGGTAAAGGTGTTAAGAAGTTCGACATTGAGAATCCTCCGCCCTGCTGAACCATGGAAACAGTTAGCCTTGATGTACTTTCTAAAGTAATAGCATTTGGATTAGCAACATTGGTATTGGTAAAATCTATGATAAACAAACCAGATGAACCTAACTGTCTTCTAACACCAACGCCTGGTATCGTCTCGATATCCTTGCTCGTTAACCCATTATCGGTAGTAATGAAAACTTTTGCTGCAGCGTCGTTTAAAATAATGTAAGCAAAATAAGGTAAATCATTTGCAGGTGTATATTTTCTGAATTTGTATGCTTGAACCTTCGTAGAACCTGTACAATCTGAAATGGGAACCAGCGTGGCAAGATCAACCTCGCAATTGTCGGCCGTACCTGAATAAGCAGCTACTTTTTTAGTAGACAGTATTCTTGTAGCAGAATAGATCTGACCTTCGGCGGTATTTGCCGAATTGGTGCCTCCAGGAATACCATTATTAAAGGTAATAAAGTCTCCAGCAGCTGCCAAGGTATAAATAACAGTAGTATGGATGGCGCCAGCAGCTGTATAATTAACTACCGTAACAACTGTATTATCTTCTGAGGCTACTACCGTTGTTTGTTCAGAAACGTCATTTCCATTTCCCCTAACAACAATATATTGTGTGCCTAAAGACGAAACCGGAGCAACTGGATTACTTGTACCATCGAAACAATTACCATTGGTTGGAGAATCATAGGCGGCACTGGAATTCATAACCGCAGGGCCTGAGGTTTCTACCAAAGAACCAATACGATCTTGAAATAAATAAGACTGACCAGCATTTAAAGTCGTTATTGGAACGCCATTAATTCTTAAAATTGTTCCGTTATTAATAGCCATTACGCTATAAATTGGCCTTACTGGTCGGTTTGGTGATGGATAGTATATATCTCCATCTCTATAATAACCAACCCTAAATGAAGTGCCCACAGCTGCATCGCCGAAACTAAATAGTGAGGAGTTTCCTTTTATATAATCGTCAAGTCCTTGACCAAGATCTTGATCTGAAACAATGTTCCTTAAGTTTACTGTAATCGGTTGATCGCCAATAACAATTAATCCAGCGTCATCTATTACTGTATTTAGTGCATGTCTTTGGTTTCCGTTAGCATTTATTAATCCTACAAATCGATAAACCTTTGGATGACCAACTACTAATGGATCAGAATTTAAAGGCGTAACAGCGGCATTAGTTCCGTCGCTTTTCCTGATAGTTAGGTTAACAGGAGTAACACTATTTGTAGCAATAATTAATTCGTTTCCCTCGGTAAAATAAACCCAAGGCGCTGGAGCGATGTAATGATTTTTGTAAGATTGAGCACTCACTGAATGTGAAAAAAGCAACAAAGAACAAATTAGCGCAAGAGTTTTTGCAATTATTTTAGTCGTTCTAAGAAGTGAAGCTTTTAGTAAAAAAATATCCATACACTGTTTACAAAGTATTACTACCTGCACACGTATGGCAAATTCAACGCCATGGAATTATTTTTTACACTCATAGCGATATCAGCTTTTGGTAATTAGCTGATTTAATGTTTAAACAACTAAAAGAAACGTGATTTCCCGGTGATCTAAAATGAGAAAGAATTTGCACGGTTATTTAACTTTTAGTTAACAACTTATTTTTAGTTGAATATTTTCCCCAATTGTCTTTATCCAATTACCCAATATGGGGAGATAATTACCCATAAATACCTATAACAATACCTATAGGTTACCGAATCCTCAAGTGGGGAGTAAGTAATAATCCTTGTTATGTAGAAATAACTCCCCACTAATTGTTTTGATGATCTAGTAAATAGTCATCATTTCGTTATCAGCATATCAAAATTGTACCCTCTTCTATTTCAATTACATAACCAGCTAACTTGTCGGCAAATTTAGCTTCAAACATCTGAGTTATTTCTTCGATAAAATCATCTATCCTATCTTCCTTAACGATGTTCAGCGTGCAACCTTCAAATCCTTCGCCCAACATGCAAGCTCCCAAAACATCAGAATTTTTTTTAACTGTATCAACCAAAAAATCCAACTCACTACAACTCACGTCATAGTATTCACTCAATCCATTATGCGTTTCGTACATCAGCGCACCAAACTCCTTCAGATTTGCGTTTCTAAGGCACTCAGCGGCCATTAAAACACGCTGATTTTCTCCTACAATAAACTTACATTTTTTATAGACTTCAATGTCTTTTCGCTTAACATATTTGTCTAGCATTTTTAAACTAGCATCTCTTAATCTTGTTAACTCAGTAACGTTATTCTTAACCAACATTAAGCCTTGTTCACACTGTGCTAGATTTACCATTAGCTTATCATTTGCAATTTGGCTATCCAAATCTGCTTTCAGCAAAACAAGTTGATAACCGGCTAACTTTAAGGGGATGTATTCATAGGCTAAACTTTTGCCATCTAAAAGAATAGCATTTCCTTTTTTCCCAAAAACAGACGCAAACTGATCAGTCAAACTAGGGTTAACTCTTTTGAAATCGTTCCCTGCCATCTGGGCGATTTTTGCCAGATCTAGCATCGGAACAGACAGGGAAAAAAGTTCAATTAACGCGTAAGCCGTAGCACATTCCATCGCAGCAATTGAAGAAAATTTGTTAGCTAATGGCACATCACCATCCAAATAAAGATTAAACCCACCGATCTGATAGCCCCATTTCTGCAGCTGATCTGCAACACCCAAAATGCAATTAATCCAATCTTTTGCTGTGGTATATAGATCACAAAGCTTGGTTTGGAAAGCTTCCTGATAACTTTCTGAAAAAAGGTGAATCTCATCATCGCTCCTCCTACACACAGCCACATAAGTCGCTATGTCTATAGCGGCAGGCAATACATAACCATCAATATCTTTCGCGTACCCTCCTGCTAAATTAATCTTCGCTGGAGAGCGAACGATGATGGGAACGCGGTTAAAATGCTTTTTAAAAGCCGATTTTATAGATTCGATGATCATCTACGTTCTTACTTGTTTGATATTAATTTTGGTTTTTCTTCTGATAAACCCTCACGTAGTCAACCTGCAACTTATTTGGAAACTTTGTTCCCTTTAAATCTCCGCCGTTTAATCCGCCCATGGCAACATCTAATAGGATATAATGCTTTTGTTTAAATGGATTTAGGCTGTCTTTATTTTCATTTTGCAACTGGGTTAAAGGCACACTTAGATATAAAACATCGTCAACAAAAAGACTAATATTTTCACTATCCCAATCCATTCGCCATACGTGAAATTTATTTGCCCAAGCTTTGCCACCCAATTCCGCAACAGTTTTTGTTTCACTGAACCACTTTGGTTTGCCGTCCTTACCTAGGCTTGCAATATTCGACAAGATTTTACCCTTGTAATATTCCATAATATCAATTTCTCCGTTTGCTGGCCATCTGCCAGCAACTCCTAAAGTCCAGAAGGCTGGCCACAACCCGTTACTCACATCAATTTTACCACGCATTTCAAAACGTCCATATTGCCAACTTTGTAATCCTTTGGTAATTAGACAAGCGCTGGTATATTCGATATTTTTACGATTCTTTCGCCACTCATTACTTCCATCTACATAAAATGGATTTGGTTTTTGCTCTTTTCTCGGCTCTACAATCAGTAACCCATTTTTGCAAAATGCATTTTCAGGTTGGTACCATTGCAGTTCTTCATTGCGCACAAAACCCTTTTCGTAAGTCCAGTTTTTAGGGTTTGGCATACCATCTTGTTCAAATTCGTCTGCCCAGATTAGATCATATCCTTCGCTACTGTAAGCCGCAATGTTTTGATCAATGTTTCCCTTCGTAACCGTACAAGAAATCATACAAGTTAACCCCAAAATCAAAGTGCTTAAAACGCTATTTTGCTTGCGCATTGTCTTTACTTATCAATCTGATGATGTAACTGTAACTGTATTTTTTTTCCATTAATTGGTACGGAGCATGTGGCAATGCGCCCCAACTGTTATCTCCACCTACACCGCGTTGTTTAAGGTCTATATTTAAAAACACATTTCTCCTTAATGGAAGATCAGTTGGATGTTGTTGTTTTTTAGTTAACCCTGGATCTAAGTCTTCGGTAGAATGATTGATCGCGGTGAATGAAAGTGGTTGCAAACCTTCAATCAAAATCCCTTTTCCTTGCTCATCGGTTAAACTTAGCCACCTTACATCGGTTTTATTACCACTTTCTTGCGGTCTAATGTATCCTTTATAATATTGATTTTCTACCTTATCGTTATACAAACCCACAAAAGAAGAAAAGTTTCTATCGCTATAATTTTCATGTGGACCGCGACCATAATAACTCAAATAATCAAATCGCTGTGCTAATTCGGTGCGCATTCCAAATCTTGGCAACTCTGGCAAATCCCTTCCAGTCATATCTATAACCGCAGTAACCTTTACGGCGCCATCATTTCCAATTAAGTAAGTAACCGTATAAGGAACTTTAATGTTGCTCAATTCGTAGTTAACACGAATAAATTGTCCACTATCTGTCTGTTTTGATACATCAACATTTAACAATTTTTTATTGTCATGAGCCGAACGCCAGATTCCTAGTCTAGATGGCATGTTATTGCCAAAATCATTATCGGTTGGTGCCCTCCAAAAATAAGGTTCTGGGAAATTATTCATCCCGCCCCCATCATCTTTGCTGTATCTTGTAAACTTTCCAGTTTGTGTATCAAACTCACCATGTACATCACCTGCATCGAAGGTAAGTTTGTTCTGTTTTGTACCTGTTTTTAATAACGTTTCAGTTTTCTGGCTTTTAGCAAAAAAATCTCCTGCATATTTAAATTGCTCTTTAGCAACTTCAAATCCAGCTGGCAGCATAGCTGATGGAGTTTTACGATAGGCATACACATTCAAATAAAACTCAGTTCCTTCCATGGCTTTTATCATAGGGAGGCTTAATTTCACGTCTTTTTTCATGTGCGGATTCAATGCAACTTCAAAACTCCCTTCTTTAAAAACTTTGCCATTGCTTAGTAATTTCCATTTAAAGTTATACTCATTAAGATTAGTAAAGTCGTACAAATTCTCAATGACCAAACTTCCTTTTGAAATATCTTTTGAGCTAAACTGAATGTATTGATAAACCTTTCTTACTTCGAACGCCCCTGGATGAGGTTCTCTCGTAGGACCTACTAGTCCGTTAGCTAGAAAATTTTCATCATTTTGTAAATAAAAACCGCCCAAATCGCCTCCATAAGCCCAAAAAGTACTGCCATTTGCATCTTTAGCCCTTATTCCTTGGTCTACCCAATCCCAAATAAAACCACCTTGCATGTGTTTACTACTTCTTATAATGTCATAATATTCCTGAAAATTACCACTACTGTTCCCCATTGCATGAGAATATTCACACATGATGTAGGGTCTTTTCTTAGTGGTGTCGGCAGCATATCTTTTCATATTGCCAATGCTTGGGTACATCGGACAAACGATGTCTGTATTCCAATCTTCGCCTGCCTGCTCAAACTGAACTGGACGTGTATTGTCTCTTTGTTTAATCCATTTATAATTATCATGAAACACTGGTCCGTTACCAGATTCATTTCCCAGCGACCAAATGATAATAGAAGCGTGGTTTTTATCCCTTTCTACCATTCTAACTGTTCTATCTGTATGTGCTACAGCCCATTCTGGCAAATAGGCTGGGTGTTTTGTCTTGTCAAACCAACCTTGCAATTCGGCCCCCATCCCATGTGTCTCAATGTTTGCTTCATCAACTAAATAAAAACCATATTCATCACATAGTTTATACCAAAGAGGATCATTCGGATAATGTGAAAGCCTAACAGCATTTATGTTAAATTCTTTCATTAAACGAATGTCCTTTAACATTACTTCTTTAGAAGTGGTATGTCCAGTTACATCATCATGTTCATGCCTATTTACACCATGCACATAAGTTGCTACGCCATTAATCAACAACTGTGCATTTTTAATCTCCACTTTTCTGAAGCCGATTTTCGCTCCGGTAACTGCTACTTGTTTGCCTTTGCTGTCTCTTAATGTAATGATGCAATTGTATAAATTCGGTTGTTCTGCATTCCATTTTAAAGGGTTTTTAATAATACCTGAGACATTTATACTCTGTATAGTATCGACCGATGCATTAAGAGATTGAGTTTTTTGAAAGACAGGTTTTCCGTTTTTATCTAATAAAGAAACTATAACTGAGCCACTTTCGAGTTCCGTTTTAGCAAACCTCCTTACATCAATTGCTGCACTAAATAAACCATTGGTGTAAGTTTGATCTAGATCTCCTTTTAAAAAGAAATCCCAAACTGTTTGTTTCGGCATCGAAAAGAGGTAAACATTTCTTTCTATCCCGCTTAAGCGCCAAAAATCTTGATCTTCTAAATAACTTCCATCGTGCCAACGAAAAACCTGAACCGCCAATTGGTTAGCTCCCTTTTTAAGAAATGGAGTAATATTAAATTCTGCTGGGGTTTTTGAAGCCTTTGTCATACCCACTTTTTTACCATTCACATAAATGAAAGCACAGCCAGTGATAGAACCAAAATGAATTAAAATCTCTCTGTTTTCCCAGTTTTCTGGAATAGAAAAAGTTTTTCTATAAGTGCCTACCGGATTATTCTCGCCAATAAATGGTGGATTTTTAGGATAAGGGTAAGTAATATTGGTATAAATTGGAATACCAAAACCATTCAATTCCCAATTTGATGGTACGTTTATATTTGCCCAGCCGCCATCATTTAAATCTGTTTTATAGAAATCTTTAACCCGATCTGCATATTTGTCAACATAATTAAATTTCCATTGTCCATTCAAAGATTGATAGTAGGAAGATTTGGCATAATCATCTTCAATTACCTCTTTTTCTGAATCAAAAAGCATAAAACTAGCATGCGCTTTCTCTTTACCTTGATCAACCAAATTTGGATTTTCCCAATCGTTGTTTTGGGCATTTACATGTCCGAAACCTAAAAAAATAATGGCAGTTAATAATGTTTTTTTCATTTCTTGTGTGATAATTTTAGGAGCGGCTAATATCGATATCGAAAATTTGGGGATTAAAATCCCCTAACAGCTTATAAAAAAGCAGTTAGGAGAAAAAATCAATAAAAATTTAGTAACCAGGGTTTTGAACCATTGAAGGCATTTTGGCGACCTCAGATTGTGGAATAGGCATCAAATAATGTTGTTCATTAAATACGTGCGCCCTAATGGTATTGGCTACTTGATAAGTATAATTAGAACCTGTGGTACCAATTCTTGTAATGTTGATAGCCTTATTGTATCCATTATTTACCGCTACGGCAATCTTCCATCTTCTAATATCATTCCAGCGATGGTCTTCATTCATTAATTCTATTCTACGTTCGTTCTGAATAACCAAACGCATTTCGTCAACAGTCATATTTGCTTTTAAACCATACAAATTATCGGCCCCTGGCAAAATGCCTGCACGTTTTCTAATCGCTATCAATCGAGGATAGGCTAAGGCAGTTTGACCACTTTCATTAATAGCTTCTGAATAATTTAATAAAATTTCGGCATAGCGAATCAATGGCCAACCTCTTTCGGTGTTGAATGAACTGTTCGCAGAAATGTTCTCGTCGCACATTTTACGAGAATAATAACCTGTAGTTGTTGCCCCAGTACCATTGGTAGCATATCCATCAGTGGCTGCACCGGCATAAGTATTAACTGCCACTTTAGAACTTGTAGTTGTACTGTAATATAGAGATTGATTATAGATTATTGAGTAGCCAAACCTAGGGTCCCGGTTAACATAAGGGTTAGCGGGATCATAACCAGATGTTGCATCAGTAATTGCCTTTCCATTTCTCATGGGAAATGCCTCTGCCAGTTGATGCGTTGGCGTTGAGTTTTTCGCTCCCCCTCTACTAGGTGGATTATAATTGACCTCCATATCTCTATTATTTCCTCTATTGAAATTAAAAATATATTCAGTGTTTACCCTTTTTAGAAATAGATTATAAAAACCAAAACCCGGTGCAGTAACATTATCTTCATTTAAAGCATAATAATTAGCGTTAATTACTTCTAGAGCTGCATCAGCAGCTTTTTGCCAATGACTTACATTATAACTAGTATAACTTACCAAGGGTTTTGTTATTGCAGATGCCTGTGAAATTGCCCCGCCATTAAATAATGGACTTGCTGCGTAAAGTAACACTCTTGATTTTAATGCTAAACATGCACCTCTTGTTGCACGGCCATAATCTTGCTCTTGATATCCTAATGGTGATGGTACATTTGGAAGCGGGAGGATTGCCGCAGCAGCATCTAATTCTGAAGTGATATAATCTACAGTTGCTTGAAAAGAAGATCTTGGTAAATCAATTACATCTTCAATTCCATAAACTGCGTCTCCTTCTAATGGCACACCACCAAAGTTTATCATTAACAAATGATAATACCACGCTCTTAAATACCTTAACTCGCCAGTAATTCTTTTCTTAGTGGCTACATTAAGTGGTGTAACAGGTAACTTAGACAGCATTAAATTCACTCTTCTAATGTTTGCATAAGGTGTTCCCCAAAAATCTGGGATGGTAGTTCTATCCCAAAAAGTATTTGGAGATAGAGATCCGTTATACATTATTACCGCGAATTGCCCCACTCCAGAATAAGCATATTCAGCATCATCAGTAGCTACTTCAGTATTACCATGACTACTAAATCTTCCTTTATTAAAGCTATAGCCAACTGCACTGTATATTTGAGTTAAGAAGCGCATGGTTTTAACACTATCAGCAAAAACAGTTGCTTCAGTTTCGCCAGTATCGGCTTTTGCATCCAAAAAATCGGTGCCTTTTTTACATGATGCAAATGCAGCACATAATGTTATTATAAAAATTATCTTTTTCATTCTGTTAACAATTAAAATGTAACACTTAAGCCAAAATTGATCATTTGCTGAGGTGGATATTTGATTCGGTCTGCACCAGAGTTAGATTCTGGGTCAAACTGATATCTTTTATTTAGGTTAGACCAAGTAACCAAGTTATATCCGTTCACATAAGCTCTTAAGTTCTGAATATTTAATTTTTGGGTAATCTTTTTACCAAAGTTGTAGTTGATTTCCGCATTTTTTAACCTTAAATAATTACCCGAAACAAACCAGAAAGTAGATGGATAAGCTGTTGGACTACTTAAACCCGGAGTAAAAGATAGCAAAGGATATTGGGCCTTATCTCCAAGCTCTGGTGTCCAAGAATTTTGATGAACCTCAGTTAAGTTAGAACTAAAAGCTTGAATAGCTTCTGCAACTCCCCTTACATTAAAGTTCGTAGCTGCCTGAAATAACAAACTAACCCCGAAACCTTTATATCCAGCCCTTAACTCCAAGCCATAATTTGAGTTGGGTAAGTTCGGAAAGCCATTGATAGACTGATCATAAGTATCAATCTTACCATCGCCATTCATATCTTCATACTTCAAATCTCCAATCCTAGCTGCAATTGGTGTTTTAGGGCTTGAAGCAATATCTGCCGCTGATGTGTAAAAACCAATAAATTTGTAGGTTAAAATTTGTCCGATACTATTGCCAGTAAATGCCTGGTAAGGATAAGCTGCCTTTGGCTCATCTTGATAAATGATTTTGTTTTTAGCCAAGGAGTAATTTGCCCTAACACCGAAAGTTACGTTACCTATTTGATCCTTATAATTTAGTTCAATCTCACCACCCTTGTTTTCTACTTCCCCTAAGTTTACTGGCGGCAAGCCCACACCAAAAATAGATGAAACAGTACCTCTAGTTGTTAAAATATCACTTCTCACATTATAGAACAAATCGATAGAACCCGTTAGTTTACTTTTAAACAAACCAAATTCCATTGCAACGTCAGCTTTTTTCTCTTTTTCCCACGTTACATTAGTGTTTGCCAGTGTACCTTCAACAAATCCAGTTTGTGTATTGTCTGAAAAACCAAAAGAAGCACCATTTCCATTGTTATAGTTCTGTTGATAAGAATAACTGAAGTTATCACCAATTCTATCGTTACCAACAATACCATAAGAACCCCTGAATTTTAAATAATCAACGACTTGTATGTTGTCTTGCCAAAATTTCTCATTAGAAACCACCCATCCGGCAGATGCCGCAGGAAAGAAACCATATTTTTTACCGCTTACAAAACGATCAGACCCATTATAACCTGCGTTAAATTGAAATAAGTATTTATCTGCATAATCATAACCAACCCTACCTGTATAACCTTTAAAGTTATTTGGCACAAAGTTGTAAACTGCATTGGAGTTAAACTTAATGACAGAGTTTAGGTTAGTTAAAGCTGTTCCGTAAACATGATGATTACCTAAAGTTCTATCGTAATTCAAAATGATTTGAGTAGTTAAATTTCTAATTGTATTTCCAGAACCATAACCAATAAAGTAACGACGAACCCTGTAAATATTTGGATCACGAGGTTCGTAAGTTTTTGTTGTAGAATCGTATATAAAGGAAGGGAATTGATCTCTTGTCATACTTCTAGTATAATCATAAGTACTTGCATAAGATAGTACTCCTTTTAAAGAGAGACCTTCGGCAAGGAAATCTAGTTTTTGGGTTGCATTGGCAACCAAGTTCATATTGTTACCATATTTACGGTTATAACCGTAATGGGTGATTCTACCTACGATATTATTCTGGTTATAATTGGGATTTTCATCTCTTTGCCATTTACTGTAGCCATAACTGCCATCCGGATTATACACTGGGTAATTAAATGGTGATAACGATAAAAAGCTTACATAATCATAAAAAATGTCGTTATAACCAAAAGCACTACCTATGTTATTGGTATTGGTTACGCCAAGGTTTCCATACAAATCCACCCTAAGGTCTAAAGTTTTTGTGGCCTTAATATCCAAGTTAGATCTATAGTTGTATCTGGTGTAATAAAAATTAGAATTTACACCTTGTTCCTTTCCATAATTCTTCAACATTCCGTCTTGAAAGAGAAAGCCTGCCGAAACGAAATATTTAACTTTTTCTGTACCTCCCGTAATATCAAAATTTCCCTTCACCTGTTTACTATAGTCTTTAAAGAGGATGTCTTTCCAATCGTTATTCGGGTGTCCGTAAGGATCACTACCATCTTTATATTTTTGTAAATCATCTGGCGTAAACCTAACTGCTAAACCATCATTAACTCTGGCTTTATTGTATAAAACGGCGGTTTCGTACGAATCCAAGAATTCTGGTATCACAGTAGGTTTCATTACACTAAATTCATTTCTGTAAGTAATTTGAGGTGGACCTAACTTTCCTCTTCTGGTAGTTACCACCAAAACACCATTTGCACCTTTAATACCGTAGATTGCGGTAGTAGCGGCATCTTTTAAGATACTGATGTTTTCTACTTCATTTGCATCAATTGCCGCAAACTGCTCTGGACTATATTCAATGTCATCCACAATGATGAGCGGTGTAGTAGAACCTCCATTATAAGAACTCACTCCACGAATAAAAAAAGTAGCGCCATCGGCTCCTGGAGCACCTGATCGTTGTTGCGAGAAAAATCCTGGTAATCTACCCACCAAGGTATTCTGTAAACTTGCTGAAGGATTTTGCCTAATTTCTGCACCAGAAACAGTGCTTATCGCTCCCGTTAAAGTAATTTTTTTCTGTTTACCGTAACCCACTACTACTACCTGATCTAAGCCCTTTGCATCTTCTAACAACCGAATGTTAACCGAAGTTTTTGAGCCTACTTCAACTTCTTGAGTTAGCATCCCTATATAAGATACAATCAGCGTTTTACTGTTACCTTTTAAAGTAATTGAAAATTTACCATTGTTATCTGTAGAAACACCATTACTTTGCAGGCCTTTTTCTTTAACAGAAGCACCTGCAACTGGGCCAGCATCATCAGTAACCGTACCGGTTATCGACTGGTTTTGTGCCATTGCAAAACTCGATGTAAATAACATCAGTAGCACCAGCAAATATTTATATATATATTTCATATGATCTCTTTAATTTAGATTTACACCAATTAACTACCAGCCTTCGTTTTGAAGAAGTTTACTGTTTTTCGTTGTTTCTGAATATGGAACCGGTAAGTGGTACAGCTTATTACTGAAAGTTATCGTGCTTACAGGCACGGTTTCATAGGTTAAAACATTTGTTGGGCTTTTTGTAATTTTTGTTCCACTTAGTGTTCCGTTCAAAACTGTTGGTGCAATTTTCCAACGGCGGACATCCCAAAAACGATGTTCTTCAAAAGCAAGTTCTACTCTTCTTTCGTTCATAATTAATGTTCTCATGTCTGTTTGTGAAATACCTACCGGAATACCATAACGAGAGGTTGCCCCAGCAGTAATACCGGCTCTTGCCCTCAACAACTTGATTTGAGTTACGGCATCTTCAGTTCTGCCTACCTCATTTAAGGCTTCTGCATAGTTTAGCAAGATTTCGCCATATCTAAATAGTACAAAATTGTGATACTGATTGGTGTAAGTAGTATTGGTAGAGAAGTTTGCCATAAACTTGCGCAAATAATAACCAGTACGGGTTTGTACAATCGAACCTCCAGGCTTATCTAAGCCACCTTCGTAAGTTTGTACAGCTCTATTTAGCCAAGTCATCCCGTTATAAAACACCGTATTATCTAAACGTAAATCTCTATTTGCATAAGGAGTTGCAGCTACGTAACCTGAGGCAGGGTCTGTAATTGGCAAACCATTTCTCATGGTAAATGATTTCACAAACTCTTCCGTAGGACTTGTTCTTCCATTACTTACAGCCGGACTGCCATAACCAGAAGGTGCATTGTTTGTTTCTACCGATGTATTTGTAGCACCTTGTTTGTTTAAGATAACTTCTGTGTTTTTATTGGTAATAAATATATTAGTGAACGTAGGTTGAAGCTGATAATAGCCTAATGCTTGCAATTCTTCTGCAGCTGCGATTACATTTTGCCAACGTGTTGCATCGTAAGTTGGATAACCTGTTAATGCTTT
>SEDG01000306.1 GCA_004295885.1 Pedobacter sp.
AAAATGGCTAATTTAAAAGAAGTAAGAATTCGTATATCATCGGTACAATCTACCCAGCAGATTACCAAAGCTATGAAAATGGTTTCGGCTGCGAAGTTAAAACGTGCTACCAATGCTATTGTTCAGTTACGCCCGTATGCAACTAAACTAAAAGAGATTTTAGGTAATCTTTCTGCAAGTTTAGAAGGTTCATCATCTCCTTATATTCAGGAACGTGAGCCTAATAAAGTATTGGTGGTAGTAGTATCATCAAACCGTGGTTTGGCTGGTGCTTTTAACATGAACGTAATTAAAACAGCGAATAATTTAATTGCCGAGAAATATAGTGAGCAACTTAAAAATGGTAACGTAAGTATTGTTGCAATTGGTAAAAAAGCTCAGGATTTTTATGAGAAGCGTAATTACAACATTGTTGGAAACAATAATGAGGTTTATTCTGCTTTAAACTTTGATAACGTTAGTAAAATTACCGACGCTATCATGGCTGGTTTTGCTAAAGGTGAGTTTGATAAAGTAGAATTGGTTTACAACAGATTTAAAAACGCTGCCGTACAGATTTTAACTTCAGAGCAGTTGTTGCCTTTACCAAAAGCAGAACCAGTTGCAGATGCTAAAACTACAAACATTGATTATATTTTAGAACCGAACCAAGAAGAGATTGTAACTCAATTAATTCCTAAGTCGATTAAAATTCAATTATATAAAGCGGTTTTAGATTCTCACGCTTCAGAACATGGTGCTCGTATGACATCTATGGATAAAGCAACAGAAAATGCTGGCGATTTAATTAAAGCATTAAAATTAGCTTACAACCAAGCTCGTCAGGCTGCAATTACCACAGAGTTGACAGAGATTGTGAGTGGTGCTGCTGCATTGAATGGATAAAATTTGTTCATTAGTTCAATGGTTCATTGGGCTAAATTCAAGGATATATTTAAACCCTTATCTTAATTGATAGGGGTTTTTTATTTTAAGACATTTGTAAACTTTATATTTGATTAAATTGAGACACCTATGAAAAAATATCTGTTAATTTGGATACTTAGCATTCTTCCCTTCTTATCTTTTGCACAAGCTTTAACACCAGCTAGAGATTATACAAATGCAGTGCTGTGGCAACAATTTAGTGGTGAGTACAGGGCTTTAGCTTTTCAGGCATATAATTTTGCCAGACTGTCTTTAAAAGAGGCGCTATGGAATCAAGCGAATGCTAAACCGAATTGTGTTATTGTAGATGCTGATGAAACCATTTTAGATAATTCTGCCTTTCAAGGACATGAAATTAAAAAGGGAGTAAGTTACTTGCCTGCAGATTGGACAGAATGGACTGCCTTAGCTAAAGCAGACACTGTTCCTGGAGCTCTTTCCTTTTTAAAGTTTGCTGCTAGTAAAAATGTAGAAACGTTTTATGTAACAAATAGAGAAAAAGCTGATTACGAAGGAACTTTAAAGAACCTTCAAAAATTTGGATTTCCGAATGCTGATGAAGCGCATTTATTAGTAAAAACTACCACATCAGATAAAGAGCCTCGTCGCCAAAAAATATTAGAGAAATATAATGTATTGTTATTGTGTGGTGATAATCTAAGTGATTTCTCTAACGTGTTTTATAGAGAAGGAAAAGATACAAAAGATCAAGTTAATGCAATGCAAAGTTTATTTGGAACAAAGTTTATCGTATTGCCAAACCCAATGTATGGAGATTGGGAAAAGCTTTTATATCAAGGCGATAAATTGAATGAAGCTGATAAAGGAAAACAACGATTAGATAAATTGAAAACTTATTAATTTGTTGTAATTTTTAGTTTATAAATCTTATTTTTGTGCATACAATTTTAAAAAGAAAACACGATGAATCAATCTGAAGAAAGAGAACAAAGCATGAAAGCCGCTAACGAAACATCAATTTATAAGTTATTGTTAGTTGGTATTGTAATCAGCATCATTGGAGTTTACGCACGTTTTGCTTTCGATTCTACTGCACTTTCAATTGCATCTTGGGTTGTCTTGTTTATAGGCTCTTGGGTATGCTGCAAAGCAGTTTTCAAGATGTTGAACGCAAAATAAATTATACCGTTTTATACGTAGAAGTCTACATTAGTTTTAGCTAGTGTAGACTTTTTTGTTTTGTAGTATTTCTGTTACAAATGAAGAACTAAGGTTACTTCTGCATCATATCGGCATTAACCAATACCGGCCGGTACAATAAATAAAATCAATTTTTATTCCTGAAATCACTATGGGTATGCTATGTCTTTACATGGTTGATGTAGGATTTTATAACCAAAAACTATGAGTATGAAAAAGTATTTATTTTGTATCGCCATCATTGGGTTAATGTTTGGCTGTAACGGTGAAAAGAAAGATTATGCAGCTGATGAATCAGTTAGTAAAGAAGTAGTAATGTCGGTCGATGCCGATGCTGTTGACACAACGGCTGCCTCTAAAATCATCAAAACAGCAGACATGCGTTTTAGGGTTAAAGATGTTCAACAAACCAAGGAACAACTGAGCGCAACCATTAAAGCGCAAGGCGGAACAGTAATGGAATTCTCTATCAACAGTTCAATTCAGCAAAGTGATAAGGTAAAATATTCGGCTGATTCATTAAAAGAAATTACCGCTTACAGAAAGGAAGGATTGGTAATCGCTAAGGTCCCATCAGAGAAATTAGATGACTTTACCAATACCGTAGCTAAGATGGCTGTTTTTGTAGATAATCAGTCGATGAAAATGGACGACCAAAGTATTACTTATTTAGCCAATAAATTAAAAGCCCAAAACAGAGTTGATGCTGTTAAAACAATCAATAAAACGGCTAAGCGACAAGGTAATAATGTAGAAACTTCTCTATACATTAAAGATGATTATGTTGACAAGAAAATTGAAAACATGAACATCGATAGTAGGGTGAAGTTTAGCACTATTACCTTAAATTTCTACCAAGACAATACGGTTAAAACGCTAATTGTTGGTAATGATAATTTATATGATTATCGCCCTGGCTTTTTCCAAAGGTTGGGTCTGAGTATAATGGCAGGTTGGTCATTTCTAAAAGAATTTATCCTAGGTGTTTCTACCTTATGGCCTTTCATGGTAATTGGATTAGGACTATTCTTCGGAATTAAAGCGTATTTGAGAAGGAAAAAAGTATAAGAGTTTTAATTACGAGGGACGAATGCAAAGAGCTTTAAAATTGCTTCGTTCCTCGCAATGACGATTAAAATTACTTAATCCTTTTCTTGTTATCCTTTGCAAAAGCATCCCAACCAGAATAAGATTTGCGTGTGTTGCCTGTACTAATCCGTTGGAACGAGTGACAGACAGCTACAGCTAAGCCATCCGTTGCGTCTAAAAACTCGGGTGTTTCTTTAAAGTTTAATAACCTTTGCAGCATCGCGGCAACCTGTTCTTTACTTGCTGTCCCTTTTCCAGTAATAGATTGTTTAATCTTTCTTGGAGCATATTCTGTTACCGAAATATTTCTTGATAGAGCAGCGGCCATGGCAATGCCTTGAGCTCTACCGAGTTTTAGCATTACTTGTATGTTTTTTCCATAAAACGGAGCCTCGATGGCTAAAACATCTGGCTTATATTCGTCGATAAGGGCAATTGTTTTTTCAAAAATCCGTTGAAGCTTTAAAAAATGGTCATCCAAATGGTCCATTCTTACAAT